>SEBM01000785.1 GCA_004296145.1 Flavobacterium sp. | reverse complement strand
TGTTGGGGTTTTATTATTTCTTTAAGAACTACTGGAATTGTGCCAAGCTTTCTAAATTTAGCATATTTTTAAATGAAACAGCTAAAATATTTTGAAATACGTTTGAAATGTTTTGAAACCTCTTCTAAATCTGGATTGTAGTCTAAAAATGTTAAGGAAAAGTTCACTGGTTTTGGGATATGCTGAAAACTTTTGACCGAATTTTGAGAGGTGGGGGGGGGTACTCCCGAAAACTTGCCCTGATGGTAGCATTTAGCTTAGATACCTAATGTATTGATATACATATAAAATTTTCGAAAAATTCAAGCTATTTAATTTCTCAATAAAAAACATTGTATATTTGATTATTTACTAAATGTTGAAGCATAAAATACGCGAATGCATTATTACATTCACAATGGTATTATACAACTTTTGAAATATAGTTGAAGTTAAAAACTATCTAAATTACATTTGAATTATGATTGATAATTTACCAAACAGAATACGAACGAAAAATGAGGTGACCGGCATGAGAATTGTCAGTCAGTACGTTCAAGAATTTTGGGAATGTGGATGGCAACCTCTTGATGCAAGAAATGATAGAGGCATTGATGGTGTAATATTTATGCGCCAAAGAAATATTGACTTGGGTGTTAAAGTAAATGTGCAGATAAAATGTGGTAGTAAATACATCTCAAGTGAAAATAAAGAAGAGATAAGAATTTCTATTGATAGTGAATCTGGACTATTGCAACATATTGAGTATTGGAGAATTCAAAATGAGCCTACTGTTCTTATATTTGTAAATCCATCGTTACCCAAAAGAGATAAGAATGGAAATATCTTAAGAGATTTAAAAGGTCAAATAATATGGGTGGAAAATAGACTCACAGCAAAAGCTTGGTGGGTTGATTTAAAATCTGATAATCTAAAAGTAGAAGATAAAAAAACCTTAATTTCTATTCCGAAAAAAAATTTATTTGGCGAACACAGTAAAGGTGAATTTCAACGACTTATAAAACCTTTAATATCTAAAGATTCATTGCCAATAATTCAACTAAATTCCGAAAGTAAAAATCTACTACACTCTACAAAGCTCAAAACTGACTCTAGGAGTTTTTACAAAAATTGGAAAAACAATAATGTTACTTTCTGTCAATCTCTTGGTAAAGAAATAATAGTATCAAAAACTGGATGGAATCATATTTTATCAGCAAAAAGAAGTAAGGAGAGAAGGGGAAATTCACTAAAATTGCTTGGTGTTGCCAGACAAATTATTCAATGTGATGATGCTAAATTTTATTTATTAAACCAATCAGAATCATTAGATATCCTAGAACAAAAATTCGGAATAAGGGCTAGATATAAAGACAAATTCTTAGGGGAACAAGTTGTTCAAGTTATTATTTTGAGGAAACTAAATCTTAAAAATCAAAAAGAAAAACTTTGGTTTTACAGTATTCATTACAGAAGATAGATGCATAACCCTTGTTTTATTCACCATTAAAGTGGCTAAACTTGCGTGTAAAACGCTAAAAGTAGTTAGCTACACACCTAATATTC
>SEBM01000784.1 GCA_004296145.1 Flavobacterium sp. | reverse complement strand
GTTTAAGGCTTTTAAGATAGGACTAGAACAGCATTTTGATTTGTTTGATCAAATTCGATTTCATTTTATTGGTACAAGCTACGCTAAAAACGGAGAAGGTATCAAGTCTATTAAACCTATTGCAGATGATTTGGGAATTGGTAAATATGTACATGAACAGACAGATCGTGTTTCTTTTTACGATGGACTTTTTACCTTAGAACAAGCCGACGCACTAGTTATTTTGGGTTCTAATGACAAGCAATATACAGCTTCTAAAATTTATCCTTTTATAATGGCTGAAAAACCACTCTTGGCAATATTTCATCCAGAAAGTAGTGCACGAAAAATTCTTGAGTTATGTACCAATATTAAAGTAATCTCTTTGTTAAACCGAGATGCTGAAAGCGATGTATTTGAAAATATTTATGCTATTTTACAAAGCAAAAAAGCATTAGAAATAAATGCAGAGAACTTTGCTGACTATTCTGCAAAGGCGATGACTAGAAATCAATGTATATTTTTTGATCAAATTATTTCTAGATGAACGCCTTAAAAAGAACATTCGGTTTTATTAATAATCATCCTTTAGCTAAGAAACATCTTTTAACTGCCTATTTAAGGTTTTTAAGTTGGCAGTTAAAAAGCAGGTTAACGAAGGAATTAAAACCGTACCTTTTTTTGCATGGAGTTTATTTTTACGCAAAAAAAGGCCTCACGGGGATTACAGGAAATATCTACACTGGATTACATGAGTTTAATGATATCGGGTTTTTGTTGCATTTTTTAAGACCAACAGACACCTTCTTCGATATTGGTGCAAATGTCGGTTCCTATACATTATTAGCTTCTGGCGTCATCAAATCAAAATCTGTAGCTTTTGAGCCTATTCCTTCAACATATAATATTTTGAAGAAAAACATTGCTTTGAATGGACTTAATAAATTGGTAATTCTAGAAAACAAAGGCGTTGGAAACAAAAATGAAAACCTAACTTTCACTGCCCTTGAAGACACAACTAATCATATCATTTTAGATTCTTTGATTGAGCAGAATACTATTTCGGTTCCTATTACAACTTTAGATAATTATACTTCGCAAAAACCAAGTTTAATTAAAATAGATGTAGAAGGTTTTGAAACCGAAGTATTAAATGGAGCCGAACAAATTTTGAGAGACACTATTTTGAAAGCAATTATTATAGAGTTAAACGGTAGCGGAGGAAGGTATGGATATGACGAAAATGAAATTCATGAAAAACTTCTAAGATTTGGATTCGAACCCTATACGTACGATCCTTTTACAAGAAAAGTATATAAACTTGAGGCTTTTGGAAATCACAATACCATATACATAAGAGATGTTGAGTTTGTTACAAATAGGTTGGAAAAAACTATCCCGTTCAAGATATTTAATCGAACCATTTAATGTTTTTATACAGACTTATTCTCAGACAAAAATTATTCAAAGGTCAATTCAAGCTATTTCTTTGGCTATTAAAATATCAAAGACTAAAGCATGTAAAAAGAATTTGTAAACCTATAATAGGAAATTTTAATATTAATGTTG
>SEBM01000199.1 GCA_004296145.1 Flavobacterium sp. | reverse complement strand
TTACTAACCCTCAGTCTGAATTAGAAATATCTCTAAATGCTCATTGTGATGAAGATTCGGAACATTGGCTCTGGTTTATTGAAGATCTAAAAACATTAAATGTGGATGTAGATTATTGGGGTGGTGATTTAACCGGTATTTTATCAACTATATGGTCAAGAAAGGATTACGTAGTTCGTAAAATGGTGTACGACGTTATTTCTCATATTAAAAACACAAAATCAGCAGAGGAAAAAATGATTATTATTGATTGCCTGGAAAGTGCTTTTTCAATATTCATTAATACTTTAGAATCTTCAAGCTCCATTCTTCCGGCCGTTGCATCAATAATACGTTTGTTTGCCTGATGCGGCACTAACCAGCTAACGTCATCCTTAGTCAAATTGTTTCTTTTCAGAATCAATTCGCTGGCATCTGCCATATTGGTTACTGCGTATTTGAAAACGGTTTTTCCGTCCTGAATAATATTATGCTGTCTGTTTTTTACGGTCTCTTCTGTAGTTGGTATCAGAGAACCTCCGGCAGGAATTTTAAGAAAATCGCGTCCTACTCCATCGCTACGTAAATATTCGTCTTGTAAACCTAAACCTTCATAATTTGGTTCAAACAAAACGGCTCCGGCTCCATCTCCAAAAATAATACAAGTTGCACGGTCTGTATAATCTACAATTGATGACATTTTATCAGCACCGATTAACAATACTTTTTTATATCTACCTGACTGCACATAGGCTGCTGCAGTAGACATACCATATAAGAAACTTGAACATGCTGCCTGCAAATCATATGCAAAAGCATTTGTGGCTCCAATTTCTGTTGCAACATAAACTCCTGTAGAGGCTACCGGCATATCTGCTGTAGCTGTTGCCATTATAATCATATCAATCTCTAAAGGATCGATGTTAGCTTTCGCTATTAAATCTTGTGCTGCTTTTATAGCAAGAAACGATGTTCCTTTATCAGCATCCTTAAGAATTCTTCTTTCTTTTATTCCGGTACGAGTGGTAATCCATTCGTCATTGGTGTCAACCATTGTTTCTAATACCTTGTTCGAAAGTACAAAGTCAGGAACATAAGCTCCAACAGCGGTAATTGCGGCTGTGATTGTATTCATTATATTCTATTATTTCCTTTCAAATACTTCTATTTGAAAAATTTTTAAAAGACTTGAAAATTACAAAAAAAAACAAAGCAAATTTGTATCTATTTTCTTAAAAAACGAAAAGTATAACCAACAAAAAAAACTCTCACAAGGTGAGAGTTCCAATATTTTTTACAAAAACGTATTAAGCAACCGCTTCAGATTTATCGATAACAACTTGCCCTCTGTAATACATTTTACCTTCATGCCAGTAAGCTCTGTGGTATAAATGTGCTTCTCCAGTGATTGGACATGTAGCGATCTGAGCTACAGTAGCTTTATAATGTGTTCTTCTCTTATCTCTTCTTGTTTTCGAGATTTTTCTCTTAGGATGTGCCATTTTACTATATTATTTATCCGTTAATAGTTTCTTTAATTTTTCCCAACGCGGGTCAATATCTTCTTCTTCTTTATTCTCAACTTTTTCTTCTTTGACTCTTAATTCATTCAGTTTTGTTAAGGCTTCTGTTTGTAAACTTCCGTCTTTAACTCCTGGATGAACTCGTTTTTGTGGGACAGAAAGAGCGATCATTTCATAAATATATTGTGAAACATCAATCTCAAACTCTCCATGCGGTAAAATCAGCAACTCTTCATTATCGTTGTTGAATTCATCTCCAAAACGAACAATCAACTTCATTTTACCTTTTAAGGGAAGATCAAAATCTTCTCCGGTTAGATCACAAGGTACGTTTACAGTTCCTTTGTGTTTAAAATCTAACTCCAGCATAGTGCTTTTCTTATCTAAAACTAAACTTACTTTGATATCTGAATTTTGAAATTCATCATACTCAAAGTTCTCAAAGAACGCATTATTAATCTGATACTCAAAATGGTGTTTTCCTAGTTTTAATCCTACGAAAGGAATTAAAAATTCTTTTGTTTTGCTCATTTCAACATCAATTTGAACAATTCATATCTGCAAACAGATATCTGAATTGGGGTGCAAAGATATAAAATTATTATAAATCTAATAATCTTATTCACCTTTTTTTGTTTATAACTGTTTTTCTTTTATTTTAAGAGGTTTTTGGCTAATCTCCTCATACTGATTACGCGAGCGATAAATGTCAATCGCGAGATAAACTGCCTCCTTAAATGAATTATAATCTGCTATATCTTTTCCGGCAATATCATAAGCTGTACCGTGGTCCGGTGAAGTCCTGATTTTGTTTAAACCCGCAGTATAGTTAACTCCTTTTCCAAAAGATAATGTTTTAAACGGTATAAGTCCCTGATCGTGATAGGTTGCAACAACTGCATCATATTTCTCATATTGACTGCTTCCGAAGAAACCATCTGCGGGAAACGGACCAAAAACCATAGTTCCGCTATCAAATATTTTTTTCAAAACCGGTTTCAGAACCAAATCATCTTCTTTTCCAATTACACCGCCATCTCCAGCGTGTGGATTTAATCCTAAAACAGCGATTTTTGGTTTGACAATACTAAAATCTTCAATTAGTGATTTTCTTATTGTTTCTATTTTTCTGGTAATTAATTCTTCTGTCAGATGCGAAGAAACTTCATTTAAAGGAACGTGATCTGTCAACAAACCTACTCTCAAATTATCCTGCACCATCATCATCAATGCGTTTCCTTCTAATTGCTGATCCAGATAATCTGTGTGTCCGGGAAATTTAAATTCTTCTGACTGAATATTATATTTATTAATTGGGGCTGTTACCAAAACATCTATCTGATCTTCTTTTAATGCTTTTGTAGCGGCCACAAAAGATTTAATAGCATATTCACCAATTTTTACATCATTCACTCCAAAATTAACATCAACACCTTCTCTCCAAAGATTAAAAACATTCACCTTACCCGGCAAAACCTGATCTAATTTATCAACACCATGAAACTGAACTGTTGATGTCACGCTTTTTTTAACAAAAGAAAGAATCTTTGCATTCGCAAAAATAACCGGTGTACAGAGTTCCAACATACGAGAATCTTCGAATGTTTTTAGTATAACTTCGCTTCCAATACCGTTTAAATCTCCTACCGAAATTCCAACAATTATATTTTCTGCTTTTTTATTCATGAGCTCAGTTTATTTATTACTAATTTTGATGTGCAAATTTAGTAAAATAAAACTACAATGTTCACAGGAATTATAGAAACACTCGGAAGGATTCACGAAATTCAAAAGGATCAAAACAATCTTCATGTCACTGTTGAATCTTCTTTCACAAACGAATTAAAAATTGACCAAAGCGTATCTCATAACGGAATCTGCTTAACTGTTGTTGCCATAAAAGACACTTTTTATACCGTAACAGCTATTGACGAAACTATTTTAAAAACAAATATTGGTGACTGGCAGGTAAACGACATTGTGAATCTGGAGAGAGGAATGAAACTCGGAGATCGTCTTGACGGACATATCGTACAAGGCCACGTAGACCAAACAGGAACCTGCATTGATATTCAGGAAGCAAACGGAAGCTGGAACTATACTTTTGAATATGATCAAAAGCTAAATAACATTACTATAGAAAAAGGTTCTATAACAGTAAATGGGGTAAGTCTTACTGTTGTAAATTCTAAAACAAACCAATTTAGTGTTTCGATAATTCCGTATACTTTTGAAAACACGAACTTCAAAAACTTTAAAATTGGAACTAAAATTAATTTAGAGTTTGACGTCGTAGGAAAATACATTTCCAGACTTTATGCTATAAATAAATAAAAACGTAACTCGTTTAAAAAAGAAAAGCTTCAGTTTATACTGAAGCTTTTCTTTTTAAATTATAGTTATATATTGTATAAGTTCCTAAAATTAATGCACCTGCAAGCAAAATAATTAAATTCTGATCTATTGGTGCTCCCGGAGGAGGAGGAGGTCCTGCAGCTGCTGCGGCCGCTGAACTTGATTTAGCCATTGGTGCCGGAGGATTTGGCCCTGCCATAACACTCGAAATGTTCGCTAAGATTAAAAAAAACAATGTTAGTAGGCTCTTAGATACTTTCATAAATTTGGGTTTATAGAAAATCATTTTTTTAAATTACAATCTTCAAAATTGCTTCTCATATTATAATTCCCACAAAGAGAAACCTTTGTGAATTCCTTCCGCAAATGTATAAGATTTTCATTCAAATACAAGTTTTAAAACAAAAAAAAAGCTTCATAAAAAATTATGAAGCTTTTTGTGGTCCCACCTGGGCTCGAACCAGGGACCACCTGATTATGAGTCAGGTGCTCTAACCAGCTGAGCTATAGGACCGGTTTGAGGATGCAATATTACTACTATTTTTTGTTCACTCCAAATATTTTCAGGTATGATTTCTATTTAATTTCAATTACCCACAGCTATTTCTCAAAACCCAATTGATTTTCAATAGATTATTTAGAAGATAAAAAACGTTTTTTTATTTGATTTCCTGACAAAGTTCTACCAAAACACCATTTGTATTCTTCGGATGTAGAAAAACTACGAGTTTATTGTCGGCTCCTTTCTTTGGAATTTCATTTATCAAAACAAAACCTTCTTTCTTCAAACGCTCTATTTCGGCATAAATATCTTCTACATCAAAAGCAATATGATGAATTCCTTCTCCTTTTTTGTCCAGGAATTTTGCAATCGGACTTTCAGGATTAGTCGCCATCAAAAGTTCAATCTTACTTTCTCCGGTTTTAAAGAAAGATGTCAAAACACCTTCACTTTCTACTTCTTCAGATTTATATGATGCAACGCCCAATAATTTTTCAAACAAAACATTAGCATCATTTATATTTTTTACCGCAATTCCGATATGTTCGATCTTATTTACCATTTTGTTTATTATTAAATCTTTACTGACTTATATAAGTATTAAAATAACCACATTCTGCAATTACGTCCTGATAGTATTTTGTGTCTGAATACTCTTTTTTTAATGTCTTAAAACCATTCCAGGCAATGAAATTTATTTTATCATCTTCAATGTCCCAGTAATTTTTTATGTTATTATATTTTTTATTGTAATAATCATTCCTGTCGCATTTGGCTATTAGATAAATACATTTTGCTTTTTGTTCTTTTGTTGTCGCAGCCTCAAATGCTTTTTGATAATATGTTTTTGAAACATTGCAATTAGTGATCATTTCTCTCATTTTATCTCTAAATGAATACGGACTTGATCCATAACCCACGATATTAATTTCATAAAATGTTCTACCGTTTCCAAAATGACTGATATTATAAAATGCATTCCCCAATAATAAACTATTTGTATATACATCTTCTTTTTGAGCCAGCTTATCCTGCATACCTTTTATAGTTGTCAGAAATTCTAGTTGCGAATATTTCTTTTTCTGATAAGCAGCATGATCACAATCGTGACAATCTTTTATATTTCCGTTAAACGGATTTCCTAAAAACGTATAATGCTGCACAGAATCTGTTTGTTGAATAAAAGCAATTGCTTCCGGAATTTTATTTTTAAAAGTGGCCTGAATTGCCTGAAAGTTGTTAATGTCTTTTAATTTCAAATTATAAATTCCGGCGCCGATTTTCTCAATTTCGGTTTTATTTGATTTTGCTAAAAAGGCTTTCATATCCAGCAAATCTTTTTCATTATCATAAAAAGAGTTTCCTGAATTCCAATAACCGTAAGGTGACGTTCCAAACAATTCAGCCATTACAGGATCTGATTTTGCTCTGTAAAGTACTGCTAAATAATTCTTACTCCATTGTGCAGCATTTTGATAGCGGAACTCCTGCCCTTTGTAATTTTTCGGAAGTTCCTGATACAGCCAACTCAAATCTGCTAAAACAGTTTTAACATTAGAATCTGTAAGCTTATCGATTTTGCTCAAATTATTTACAAAACGCAATAATCGCAATTGATTTAGCGCCAGCTCCGTTTTAGGAAGCGTTTTTTCGGCTTTATCAAAACTTTTGTCTGCATTTGCAAAATTACCTTCTAAAGTTTGTAAATAGCCAAGTGCAATATCCCATAAATATGGTTTTTGAGTATTTCCCGCAGCTGAGATTTTAGTAATTAAATCAACAGCGCTTTTGTCAACTTTAGATTGATTTTCTGCTTTGTTTTCTGCAACTGTCTGCGCTTTTACCGGAAGGTTATCCCCTTGATTTTGCTGAAATGAATTATTAATTTTTTGCTCCAGCGAATTTACCAGTCGCGTTGCCAGATAATTTAAATGTTCACTTTTCGGATTCAGTTGGTATATTTTTTCAATCGCTTGTTTTTCATCTTTATAATATCCGTGAATTGCCCAAAGCGCCGCTTTTTCATCATTGTTCTTCGCCATTGCCAGCGATTTTGTCCAGTCACTTTCATTTTTTGGATGAAAACTGTATGCCGTTACTACTCTCATTTCTGGACATTTATCAAAAACCTGAGCATAGAGATAATTAGAAACTGCATATTTTTTCTGCTTATAATTTATTCCGGCAACATAAGCAAGTGCGCGATAATACAGAACATTTTTTGCTACAGAACTTTCGGTTTTATCAAAAAACAAAATGGCTTTTTGTTTATCGTTACTATAAAAACGTGCTTTCATAGTAAGAAACCAATAACGGTTTTTCATGAAAGGATCAGAAGTTGTATTGTAGACATTTTCAATAGACTGAATCATCTTTGAATCATTAAAAGTTTTGGCCACAACGGGATCATAACTCCAGTAATCATCTCCAATACAAACCGTTTCTATCTTTTGTGCCAGATATAAAAACTCAATAAAACTTTTAATTTTATCATCTTTCAGGCTAATTTTCTTTCCCCATTTTAATGATGTTTTATTTTCTTTTTTGGTTTTTAAGAAGATATGAAGCTGTTCAATTTCTGTTTTATTGGCCGCCACTTTATCTCTGTCTCCATAATATTTTGGCGATTCATCTCCAATTAAAAAATAGCTGACCGTTGCAGTATCTGCTTTTCCCTTTAAGTAAGTGGCCCAATCTGATTTTATACTTTCGTTAAAACGAGAATTATGTTCAGTGTCAAAACCAATTCCGTAGAAAATTCCACCCGATAAAAAAAGCGGTGAATACGATTTATCTGCAAAAGTTTCCGGCGTAAAATTAGAATTATAACCAAAGAAATCCCAGTCATCACCGCCCGCACAAGCATAAATTATTCCGTATGCAAAAAGTAACGAGGCGCTAGAAACAAGAAATAACCTGTTTAAAAATATTCTTTTCATAGTTGTTTAAATTGAATTCGTCTAAATCGTAAAATATAATCTCTTTTGGTGACTGAGCAAGG
>SEBM01000783.1 GCA_004296145.1 Flavobacterium sp. | reverse complement strand
GCGATATGCCCTGGAAATTCTTCCACATCGGGCACAATTAAAGTTTTATTTTGTTCCCAAGACGCTCCACATACCCCTTTTCCTTTTTTTATTCTTGTACATGCAACTGGTCCTTGAAATGGCCCGAGTACCAATTCGTTATTTTTTACAAGGTAAAAACCAACCCAAAACCAATTGAATTGCTCCTTTAAAGCGGCGGCAACATTCGCCATATTTGCCACGAAGTCTGTTTCTCCAGTAATCAAAGCCTTAATCTGCGGAATTATAGATTGATATTGTTCAGTTTTTGTTGCGGTTCTGTTAATTGCTAAATCTTCTGCCATTATCCAAAGTTAAATAGGATTTTCCTGAATTTTGAGCTATTGATTGATAATGACAAAAAATTGAATGATACGCCATATTAATTTCATTAGTTTTGAAACAATTTAATCCTTAAAAATGATTGTTGCCTTAACCATTACCAAATTCAATCGAGTTGCTATCCCATTTGCTTTTTTAGGAATGGCCATTTTGCGGGTTCCGTTATGGTTAAATAGAAATTGTAATTTTTGGAAGTTAATGGGTAGCGGTAGAGATGCACAAGTAGATCTTCCTCCAGATTTTAAGCACTGGGCAATTTTAACAACATGGAATAATCAATTAGATTGTGATCAGTTTTATAGAAAATCTTTTCCGATAAAGTGGTTTAGATTATTTGGTAACGAGGAATTCACAATATTATTAAATCCTTTATCTTCTCATGGATTATGGTCTGGAAAACAACCATTTATATATGATAAAAATTACACACCTTCCTGTGGTAATATAGCAGTAATTACCAGAGCTGCTATCAGATTTAGAAAGGTAAAAGAATTCAGAACCAATATTAAAAGGGCTGCGACTGAAATGCGAAATGCAGAAGGATACATCCTATCTGCCGGCGTTGGAGAAAATCCGCTTTTAGATCAGGCTACATTTTCAATATGGGAAAATGCGCAAAGCATGAAAAATTACGCCTACAAATCACATAATCATGCTGACGTAATCAAACTAACAAGAGAACGCAAATGGTATTCTGAAGAACTTTTTGCCCGTTTTGAAATTATTAAAAGCTGGGGCACACTTAACGGAAAATCTTTTTCAATCAAATAAATACACATCAGTAAAGAACAAAAGTAAATGAGAATTATTGCAGAATTACCACATCCAGAATGTAAGATTAGCATTTTTTCAATGAATCATAAATACATCGTAAAATTTGAGCAAGGAACATTTGAGCAAAGTTATAAACTTGCCGAATTGGATTTGAGTGGAGGTGGTGTTAATGATGTTTTTGAAATTTTGGATGAAGAATTTATTTCGACAGTAATTGATCGATTTAAGCTTATGCGTGGTGATTTTACTGCAGCATATAAAAGGCATCAATTCTAGTACGATAAAGCATTCTCTTTCAATGCATTATAGTTGTGATCAGAATTTTATTTCGCGAAATGGATCAATCTTTTCCAAATAATCTTATAATAATTAAATTCTTTATTTAGCTAAATTAACTTAACTTGCTGATATAAAAGG
>SEBM01000782.1 GCA_004296145.1 Flavobacterium sp. | reverse complement strand
GTATTCCAGCGCCACCACGACCCTGCTTTATTATGCGAAAAATAGTATGCCCCGTTTTTTACTTCGCCCGGGGCTGTTTCATGCGCACCTACATACCAGTTATTACGGTTGTCTGTAAAATCCTCGTTAAATATGATCTCCTCTTTGTAGGATATCTCATTTTTTGGTGCAAGCGTTCCCGAATAAATATAGGTTGTAAAGTTATTATTACCCTCTTTACCGGCTAAAAAAGTGGTGGTATTTATTACCTGTATATTATACTTATTGCCGTTTGTATGGGCATACAGGTATTTATTATCACCTGCATACTTGTACTCTGACCGGGCAGTGGGTTCAATAAGAGATATGCCATCAGCAGATAGTTCGATACTCGGTTTATAATCGCCTTTTATAGTCGTTTTGTATTTTAAATCTTCCTCTTCAAATTTTAAAATTTGTTTTGATTTTACATTGATTCCTGCATAACCTCCCACTCCAAAACGGAAACTTCTATGCGTTCTGAAATATTTTTTTCCGTCATTTTCCTGTGGTTTTGTAAAATCAAATTCTAAGTGCACCGGCAAAACGATATAGACATTTCTAAAACGGGATTCGTCTAAATTTATAGCATTGACCTCAAGATTAGTCTGATCTCCGTCTACAACAAAACTGCGATTGTCTGTTGGACGAATATTGTTATACATTACCGAAAGGCCATATTTGGCATGCAATAAATTACCATTTTTCATTAATCTGGAATTGTATGTAAAACCCCATTCATAGAAATGAGAACCTATAAAACTGTAGTTGGAATCCTGAAGTTTCCCGTCGACCATTGTATTGTTTAATCCCGTTGCAAACACAAATTGCGAAGTCGTTCTTTTTTCTCCGTGAAATTCATCTTTATTTTTGTCTTTTCTGCTCCAGCGAATTATATAAGTTCGGGATGAATCTTGTTCTTTAATTTTTCCGTCTACTTTTTGCTGTACCAAATCATTAAGTTCGTTTTGTGCCAAAGTCACTTTTTCTTCAATAATTACGGCTCTTGCTTCGGCTAGTTCTTTTTTGCGTTTATCTGCTTCTTCCTGCGTTATTTTCCCTTCAGACAGTTGGACATTTACAGCTTCAACTTCTTCTTTGAGAGCCGCTTTTTCTTCTTTTGTAATTTTCTCAATTTTTCTGGCAATTGCAGCCGCTTTAGATTCAAAGGTTTCCTGCCCCATAACTTTGCTTACTAACAGAAATAAAAAAAGGATGAGATAAACAGTAAAATTTTTCATGATTGATTTTTTTTTTAAAATTGATTGATGATGTAAGCAATTACAATGTCAAAATTCAATTACAATTACAATTTTTAAATTGAATTTGATATTGATATTGTAATTGATATTGCCTTTTGAATTTATTCTTGTTGATTTCTATTTGTCAAAGCCACTTTTACAGTTTGGTAATTTTTATTGACTTTGGTAATTACTTTTTCCCTGAACGAAAGTTCTAATTCGCCATCAACCTGATTAAGTAAATCGTTGGCATTAATTTTTATTTTCGCTTTTGGTTTAGCCGAATTTTCTGC
>SEBM01000781.1 GCA_004296145.1 Flavobacterium sp. | reverse complement strand
ATCCTGAACTTTTAAAAAACAGTAAGATTTCTTCAAAAAACAACAAAAAAATAACGCCATATTGTTAATTAAATTGTTCAAAACAATTAATTTTCATTCCTCTCAACACGAATATGGTTGCCTAAATTTATAACAGGCTAATTTCAAATAAAAAAAGTATGCAATTAAGCAACGAAGAAGAAGATTATAACCTATCCTTATCCAAATTTGAGTCTATGTTAAAAACTAACAAAGTGCTCTTTTTTGATTCTGAAGAATTCGAAGAAATTATTCTTCATTATTTAGACATAGGCAAGGCTAATTTAGCAAAAAAGGCCTTAAAACTTGCATTAGACCAACATCCAAAATCTACAGGCTTAAAATTAGTACAAGTAGAAATGCTGGTTTATGACGAAAAACTCGAATTGGCTGAAAAGCTTTTGAACGAGTTATACGCAATCGAACCTAACAACGAGGAAATTTATATCCAGAAAGCCAATATCTGTTCTAAAAGAGATCAACACGAAAAAGCGGTCGAATTACTTAAAATTGCTTTGCAATATACTGACGACTATGCCGATGTGTACAACTTGATTGGAATGGAATATCTTTTTATGGATAATCTTGAACTGGCAAAAGAAAGCTTTATCAAATGTCTTGAAGAAGATTTAGAAGATCAGTCTGCCTTGTATAACGTAGTGTACTGTTTTGAATTTTTAGATCAAAATCAGGAAGCTATTGTTTATCTTAATGATTATATCAATAAAAACCCATACAGTGAAATTGCTTGGCATCAGCTTGGGCGTCTACATTATGGTGTAAAAGAATATGAAAATGCGATTCGTGCTTTTGACTATGCAACCCTGATTGATGATGAATTTTTGGGTGCATTTATGGAAAAAGCAAAAGCTTATGAACGCCTAAAAAAATACAACAAAGCAATTGAAAGCTACAACCGTACTATCGAGTTAGACGATGCCACTTCATATGCCTTGTTGCGTATTGGAAAATGTTATGAAAAGCTTGGAAATTCTGCCAAAGCATTGCAATACTATAACCAAACGGTACACGAAGATCCGCTTTTAGACAAAGGCTGGATTGCCATTACAGATTTTCATGTTCGCCAGAAAAACTTTCAAAAAGCATTGTTTTTTGTCAATAAAGCATTAGCCATTGACAATCAGAATCGTTTGTATTGGAAACGTTATGCAACGATAAACAAGCAAATGAACTTTTTTGAAGAAGCTGAGTTTGGATACAGAAAAGCTGTAGAATTTGGTGACTATGCTCTTGAAACCTGGTTGTTTTGGGTTGATATCCTTCAGTTTTTAGGTGAATTTGAAAGCGCCATTCAAACATTATTGCAGGCTTCGGAATATTTTCCTGAAGAAAACGAAGTAGAATATCGTTTGGCCGGATTGTATTTTATGATTCAGGACAATACCAAAGCAAAATTCCATTTGAGCAACGGTTTGCGTTTAAACTTTGACAATTACATTTTGATCGAAGATCTTTTTCCTGTTGTGTGGACAAAAAAAATGGTTAAAAATTATATTGAAAAACATAGAAAACAAT
>SEBM01000198.1 GCA_004296145.1 Flavobacterium sp. | reverse complement strand
TTTCTTAAGAGTTTTAAGTTTATTCTCTTCCATAAATTCATGACTTTTATAAACTTTCATTGCAATTATTTTTTATTATATAAAGTCATTTAACCCTTCTTCAAAATACTTCCCAAACCTCTACCAATCTGTTCAATAGCTTCCAGACCTTTTTTAAGCGGAGTTGAAGTAAAATCTTCATAAGCATCCATAGCGCTTTCTTTTCTGTCATCCTGCGGATAAACGAGAATCAAATTGTTATCGTCAAATGATTTTTCAAATTTCTGAGGTAACTTATCAAAGATTGACTGGTACGAAACAGAACCTTTTCTCGAAAGATTAAAAACAATTAAATCGGTTGGTCTGATTTCATCTGAAATGGCTTCAAAATCATCCCAGTCCAAAATACTTTTAAAACCTAATTTTGCATTCAGTTTCAGGTTATTGGCAATCTGAAGAATTGTCTGATGTGTTTTATATTCTGCATAAATCACAATTGGCACACTTAATTCCTGAGATAAACGGCAGATTTTCTGAAGCAAAAGATGAAATCCAACTCCTCTTTCAGAAAAAGGCGGACAGATAAAAACCAGTCTTTTTTCTTCTATAAATGTTTTCTGAAACCTGCAGATAAACAATGTTTTGTCAACATTATTGATTATCGAATCAACATTTTCTCCAAATATTTTATCTAAGAAACCTGTTTTTCTTGGCCAGCCAACAATCACAATGTCAGACATAATTTCTTTAGAAGTACGGGCAATTCCGCTTGCAGGATTATGGTCAATTCTGGCAATAGTATTTATTTTTACTTCTGATGCCGAACCCTGAATTACAAATTTATCAACGGCTTTTTTATACTTTAAAATATTAATTTCCGCCTGATCATTATTAGGAACAATGGTTAATAAAGTTACCGGATTTGCCGATTTTTTATCTTTTATTAAAAGTGCAAAATCTAATAAACTGGCTGTAGCCGAAGTTTTTGCCAACGGAATCAATATATGTTCTTCAAAAATCTGATCCTTTTTTGTATCGATATGAGAAACCTCTTCTTCGCAGATTGCAATTTTCTTAGCCGCTTTTTCTGTTGCAAAAGAAGCTACAATACACGTAATCAGAATCAGGATAATAGTTCCGTTTAAGATATTTTCATCTAATATTTTAGCTTTAAATCCCACCAAAATTACAGCCAGAGTTGCAGCCGCGTGCGCACTGCTCAATCCAAAAATAAGCTGTCTTTCTGTTTTAGTATATTTAAAAACAAGTTGAGTAAAAAAGGCTGCAATCCATTTTCCGAAAATAGCGACAACACTCAGCGTTCCGGCAACAATTAAGGCAGTTGGTCCGCTCAGAATTACGCTGACATCAACGAGCATTCCGACAGAAATCAAAAAGAAAGGAATAAACAATGAATTTCCGATAAACTCAATTCTATTCATTAATGCTGATGAATGCGGTATTAAAGGATTTAAAGCCAGACCGGCAACGAAAGCTCCAATAATTGGCTCTACTCCTGCTACTTCGGCCAAAAACGCTGCAAAGAAAACTACAGAAAGTACGAATATATAATGTGCATGTTTTTCACTTTCCAGTTTCTTGAAAAACCATTTTGCAATTCTCGGAATTACCAAAAACATAATTGCTGAGAAAATCGCCAGTGAAACAGTTAATTTTATCCAGAAAGCCTGATTCAGGTTTCCCTGACTGCTTCCCATAATAACGGCAAGAATAATTAATACAGCTGTATCGGTCAATATTGTTCCTCCGACAGTAATAGCAACTGCCTGATTTTTGGCAATTCCTAACTTACTCACAATCGGATACGCTACTAATGTATGGGTTGCAAACATACTTGCTGTTAGAAAACTGGCATTAAAATCGTAATTCAGCAAATAAAAACAAACTGGAAAACCAATGCTCAACGGAAAAATAAAGGTGAATAATCCGAATAGTAAACTTTTGTTTCTGTTGGCTTTAAATTCGTTCATATCCAATTCAAGACCGGCAATAAACATTATATATAAAAGTCCGATTGTCGAAAACAAATCAACGGCAGAACTTTTTGCGAGAATGTTAAGCCCGTGTGGTCCGATGATTACTCCTGAAATTATTAATCCGATAATACCCGGGATGTTTATTTTCTTTAATAAAATCGGAGACAATAATATAATGAAAAGTATAAGCGAAAAGATTAGTACCGGATTGTTTAATGGTAATTCGAATTCTTGTAATAAATGCTTGAAAAATTCTATCATAGTGTAATTTTATCTTCTTTGTGGTATTTTAATTATCGTAAAGGCAGTCAATCAAAATGAAATCGCAGAAGTTTTAGTTTACTGATTTCTTTAAAAAGGAATTAAAAAAATCAAATTCTTTTTGTGTTTGTTTCATTACAAAAATACCTAAAAAAACCAACCGCTCTTTACGAAAGTCCTATATTAAGCATTTAAATTTGTTTCGTTATCAAATTATTAAAAATTAA
Organism: Flavobacterium sp.; assembly: GCA_004296145.1. Taxonomy (GTDB): domain Bacteria; phylum Bacteroidota; class Bacteroidia; order Flavobacteriales; family Flavobacteriaceae; genus Flavobacterium. The sequence continues at coordinate 4,934 of SEBM01000198.1, read as the reverse complement.
TATCTTTTTTAACAAAATCGCAAGATTAACAAATGAAAACAAATCTTCTTTGCATTATTCAATTATCTTTGTCTTAATAAAAATTGAACAATGGAAGAATGTATCTCTGTTTTTGATATGCTTAAAATTGGTGTTGGACCTTCTAGTTCGCACACTCTTGGTCCGTGGCGTGCCGCTGAACGTTTTTTAGAAGAGTTAAAAAACGAATCTCTTTTAGAACAGGTTACCAGAGTAAAAGTAGATTTGTATGGATCACTTTCTCTGACCGGTAAAGGCCATGCAACAGATTTGGCCGTAATGCTGGGTCTAAGCGGTCAGGATCCGGAATATATTCCCGTTGAAAACATTGCCGGAATCATCAAAAATATCGAAATCCAAAATGAAATCATTTTAGGAAACCAGATTACGATTCCGTTTTATTTTCTTCAGGACATTGTTTTCAATAAAGACTTTCTTCCGTTTCATGCCAACGGATTAAAATTTACAGCTTATAAAGCCGATAATTCTGAATATGAATCTACTTTTTATTCTATCGGAGGAGGTTTTGTTGTAAAAGAAGAACGCACAAATGCCAAAATAAAAGAGGAAATAAAATGTGCTTTTCCGTTCCCGATTCAAAACGCAGTTGAGCTTTTAAATTATACGGTTTCAGAGAACAAAATGATTTCTGAAATAGTGTATGAAAATGAAAAAGCAATGCGTCCCGAAACAGAAATCCATTCTGAACTGATGCGTATCTGGAATACCATGCTCGAATGCATGTATATTGGTTGTCATTCTGAGGGAATTCTTCCCGGCGGATTGCACGTACGCAGAAGAGCTTTTGATATGCACCAGAATTTAATTGGTTTATCTAATTATAATTCACCTCAAACCTGGTTAGAAGAAATCAGAAAAACAGAAGTAAAATTTCGTCAGATCCTAAAATGGGTAAGTTGTTTTGCACTTGCCGTGAACGAAGTAAATGCGTCTCTGGGCCGCGTGGTAACAGCGCCAACGAACGGAAGCGCAGGAGTAATTCCGGCTGTTTTGATGTATTATTTAGTTATAGAAAACCATAACGCAGGTGAAAAAGAAATCAAACAATTCCTGATGGTTGCCGGAGAAATTGGAAGTATCTTTAAAAAAGGATCTACCATTTCTGCAGCAATGGGCGGTTGTCAGGCAGAAATTGGCGTTTCGTCTTCTATGGCCGCTGCAGCTCTTTGCGAATTAATGGGCGGAACTCCTGCTCAGGTTTTAATGGCTGCCGAAATTGCTATGGAACATCATTTAGGATTAACCTGCGACCCAATTGGCGGTTTGGTACAGATTCCGTGTATTGAAAGAAATACAATGGGTGCCATAAAAGCTATAAATGCTGCTGAATTGGCCTTAGAAACTGATTCTAAAAATGCAAAAGTGCCTTTGGACAAAGTAATTAACACGATGTGGCAAACGGCAAAAGACATGAATTCAAAATACAAAGAAACCTCAGAAGGCGGTCTGGCAATTGCCGTGAATATGGCTGATTGTTAAACGATAATTTCAAAAATTACTTATAAAAAGTTTGCCACGAATTCCACGAATTTTCACAAATTCATTTTCTATTTCTTCAAATAAAAATTAGTGGAAATTCGTGGAATTCGTGGCAAAAAAAAGAACAGTTTAAAACTACAATTGAATTAATTAAGAATAAATCAGGCAATGGAAAGCCCTAAACTTTAGAAATATTCATTTATTGCTCATTCCAATCTATAATTATTCAATACTTTTACAAGATCAAAAAAAAATAAAATGTCAGTAGCAAAAAAAGATTATAAAAGAATCACAACAAAGTCATTAATCGAAATGAAAAGTAATGGAGAAAAAATCTCTATGCTAACGGCTTACGATTATACAATGGCAAAAATTGTAGATACCGCAGGAGTCGATGTGATTTTGGTAGGTGATTCTGCATCAAATGTTATGGCGGGTCACGAAACCACTTTGCCAATTACTTTAGATCAAATGATTTACCACGCTTCCTCTGTGGTTCGTGCGGTAGAAAGAGCGTTGGTTGTAGTTGATTTACCATTCGGAAGTTACCAGTCAGATCCAAAAGAAGCATTGCGCTCTTCTATCAGAATTATGAAAGAAAGCGGCGGACATGCTGTGAAACTGGAAGGTGGAAAAGAAATTAAAGAATCTATCAGAAAAATATTAAATGCAGGTATTCCGGTAATGGGACATTTGGGTTTAACTCCTCAGTCTATTTATAAATTCGGAACATACAGCGTTCGTGCAAAAGAAGAAGAAGAAGCAGAAAAACTTATCGAAGATGCCAAAATGCTTGAAAAAATTGGTTGTTTTGGTGTTGTTTTAGAAAAAATTCCGGCGCATTTAGCAGAACAGGTTGCTAAAAGTATTTCAATTCCGGTTATCGGAATCGGTGCCGGTGGCGGTGTTGACGGACAGGTTTTGGTGATTCATGACATGTTAGGAATGAACAACGAATTCAGTCCACGTTTCTTACGTCGTTACTTAAACTTATACGAAGAAATGACTAAAGCAATTGGTCAATATGCTGCTGATGTAAAATCCAGTGATTTTCCAAATACTAATGAACAATATTAATCTGAGGTTCTGAGGTTCTAAGATACAAAGGTTCTAAGGTTTAAAATATTGAGTTTCCTTCGGCTACGCTGGAGGAAACTTATTTATTTCATTAAAAGAGATTTTAGCTTATTTAAAATCAAATATTTAAATTAAAATATAAAAATTGAAAATTCTTTCCAATAAAAATAATCTCCAGATCCTGCATGAAGACAATCATATTATTGTGATTAACAAACGTGTTGGTGATATCGTTCAGGGAGATAAAACCGGCGATAAACCTTTATCTGATGTTGTAAAAGAATATATTAAAGACAAATACAACAAACCCGGAGATGTTTTTTTAGGAGTAATTCACCGTTTGGACCGCCCTACAACCGGAATTGTCGTTTTTGCCAGAACCAGTAAAGCGCTTACGCGAATGAACGAACTATTTTCTAATCGTGAAACGCAAAAAACATATTGGGCTGTTGTAAAGAATAAACCTCTTGAAAAAACAGCAAAACTGGTTCATTATTTAAAAAGAAACGAAAAAAATAATACGTCAAAAGCGCATTTAAAGGAAGTTCCAGATAGTAAAATTGCCAGTTTGGATTATACTGTTTTTAAAGAACTTCAGAATTATGTAGCGCTGGAAATCAATCTGCATACCGGTCGCCATCACCAGATTCGCGCACAACTCGCTGCGATTGGATCGCCTATAAAAGGGGATTTAAAATATGGTTTTGACCGAAGTAATCCTGACGGAGGTATTCATCTTCATGCCAGAAAATTAGTTTTTGTACATCCTGTTTCTAAAGAAAATATGACCATCGTTGCTCCTACTCCGGACGAAACAATCTGGAACGCGCTTTGATTTTTATGATATAATTCTCAATTTTTAAAATTTTATAAATTAACTTGCATAGGCTAAAATTCAAGTTAATTACAAAATGGACTACAAAAACGATATCGGATACAGGAGAGAAACGCTAAAAAAGTTATTGCATAACATTCAGGAAAGCGAAGACTTAATTGTAAAAGCTTTATACGATGATTTTAAAAAACCTGAATTTGAAGCTGTTCTAACAGAAACAAATTATGTGATTTCAGAACTGAAAGACACTATCAAAAATATCAGGAAATGGTCTAAACCAAAACGTGTTTTTCCTTCTCTTCTCAATTTTCCTTCTACTGATTATATTTACAAGGAACCTTACGGAAATGTCCTTGTAATTGCTCCTTGGAATTATCCTTTCCAACTTGCATTATGTCCTTTAATTTCTGCGGTTGCTGCAGGAAACAGAGTTATTTTAAAGCCTTCAGAACTTACTCCGAATACCTCTGCAATAATTGCTAAAATTATCCAAAAAACATTTCATGTTAACCATGTTGACGTTGCTGAAGGCGGTGTAGACGTTTCAAACAAACTTTTATCACAACGCTGGGATTATATTTTCTTTACAGGAAGCGTAGAAGTTGGAAAAATTGTAGCCAAAGCCGCTGCACAAAACCTGACGCCGGTTACACTTGAACTTGGTGGAAAAAACCCTTGCATTATTGATGAAACTGCTGATCTTAAACTAGCTGCCAAAAGAATTGTCTGGGGAAAATTTATCAATGCCGGACAAACTTGCATTGCCCCCGATTATATTTTGATCCAGAAGAATATGAAGATCAATTTTATTTCTTTTATGATGGAAGAAATCACAAAAGCGTATGGCAACAAAATGGAAAAATCACCTGATTTCGCCCGAATTATAAATACTAAAAACTGGCTGCGATTAGTTGGTATGATTGATCCCGAAAGAGTTATTTTTGGAGGAGAAACAGATGCCAATAAATTATATATCGCTCCCACACTTATAGAGGAACCGAGTTTGGAAAGCCCGGTTATGAAAGAAGAAATTTTTGGACCTATTTTGCCAATACTGACGTATGAGAATGAAACGGATATAAAAAACGTGGTGAGCAGATATGAGAAACCTCTTGCATTTTATATTTTTAGCGAAAATAAATCTTTTACAAAGAAATTAATTGCAACTAACTCTTTTGGAGGTGGTTGTATTAACGATACCGTTGTCCATTTCTCCAATAAAAGACTGCCTTTCGGAGGTGTTGGCCATAGCGGCATTGGTGCTTATCACGGTCAGTTGAGCTTTGATATTTTCTCTCATCAAAAAGGTGTTGTCAAAAAAGGAAACTGGCTTGATCTTCCTATGCGTTACGCGCCTTACAAAGATAAATTAGCTTCTATTAAACGCTTATTAGACTGGATCTAAACTGTAGTATAGTTCTGTATACTTTTGTAGATTTTTATACGGAATTGATTAAAAATATTATATTTACGACTGAAATATTTAAAAAAAGATTATAAAACA
>SEBM01000197.1 GCA_004296145.1 Flavobacterium sp. | reverse complement strand
ATAGAATATAGAGAATAGAATATAGAGAATAGAAAATAGGGAAATCCGTTAAAATCCGTGTCTTCGCGATAGCGAATCCGTAAAATCCGCGTCTGAATTTAGAACACGGATGACGCAGATTCGCTATAGCGAAAACGCGGATTTACACTGATTTTTTAATAACAAAAAAATAAACTTTTTTGAGTTTAGGTTAAAATATAGATAGTATTTTTGCAAAATGAATTTATCCAAAACGAATGTCTTATTTATGGCAGTTTGCACTGGACTTATAGTTGCAAACCTTTATTACTGCCAGCCCCTAATTGTATTAATTGCTAACGAATTTAAAATTCCCGAAGCCAACGCGGGAACGATAACATACCTTACACAGGCAGGTTACGCTATCGGATTGTTTTTTATGGTTCCGCTTGGCGATAAAATCGAACGAAAAAAACAAATTTTAATGACGACTTTTGCGTCTGTAATTGCTTTAATTATTGCAGCTACGGCTCAAAGTTTTTTCATTTTACAAATCGCTTCTTTGCTTTTAGGAATTACTTCAATTGTACCACAGCTTATTTTGCCATTGGCGGCATCTTTAACAGCGCCGGAACAACGTGGAAAAGTAGTGGGAACCATTATGAGTGGTTTACTTGTTGGAATCTTACTTTCAAGAACTTTAAGCGGATTTATAGGTCAGCTTTTTGGTTGGAGATCCATGTTTTGGATCGCTGCCGTAATTTGTCTTTTAATCTTTTTTGCTATTCAAAGAAAATTTCCGGTCAACAAACCGCAATTTCAGGGTTCTTACGGACAATTGATACAATCGCTTTTTGGATTAATAAAAACGCAGCCTGTTTTGCGTGAAGCAACTTTAATAAATGTATTCTGTTTTGCTCAATTTGGAGCTTTCTGGACCACAATGGTTTTATTGCTTTCCGGAGAACCTTTTGGTTTTAATAGTGCAACAATTGGTTTATTTGGAATTGTAGGAGCTTCCGGAGCTTTGGCAGCGCCTTTAGTTGGTAAAATGGGCGATAAAGGAAATCCTAGAGTTGCTGTAGGTTACGGTTGTTTATTAATGCTGATCAGTTTTATTACATTCTATTTTTCGATAGAAAGTTTTATAGGAATCGCAATCGGAATTGTATTTCTTGATGTCGGAATTCAGGGCGTTCACATTTCAAACCAAACCAGAGTGTATTCGCTTTTGCCCGAAGCCAGAAACAGATTAAATACAGTATTTATGTCTCTTAGCTTTTTAGGAACAGCTGCAGGTTCTGCATACGGTTTGTTTTTATGGAAGCTAGGCGGATGGCACGCTGTTGCTATAGGTTGCGCGATTTTGGCAATATTAGCATTAACAGTATACGGATTGACTTATAAATCATCCCGAAGCCTGGGGACTAAAAACTAGAAACCACAAATTGATAAAAAATTAATTTGTAAATTTGCATCAAAATTAAAAATAACGACAATGGAAAACGGAATATACGCTAAATTCAATACTAGCAAAGGTTCAATTTTAGTAAAATTGGCACACGATTTAACACCGGGTACAGTAGGTAACTTCGTAGGATTAGCAGAAGGAAATTTAGAAAATAAAATCAAACCACAAGGAAATAAATATTACGACGGATTAAAATTTCACCGTGTAATTCCTGATTTCATGATTCAGGGAGGTTGTCCTTCAGGAACTGGAACAGGTGGTCCTGGTTACAAATTTGATGATGAATTTCACCCAAGTTTAAAACATGATCGTCCGGGAGTTTTAGCAATGGCTAATTCTGGTGTAGGGACAAACGGATCTCAGTTTTACATCACTCACGTACCAACTTCATGGTTAGACGGAAAACATACTGTTTTTGGTCATGTTATAGAAGGACAGGATATCGTTGATGCAGTTGCTCAGGGTGATTCTCTTGATTCTGTAGAAATCGTAAGAGTAGGAGAAGAAGCTCAAAAATGGAATGCTATTGAAGCTTTCAGAACTTTTGAAGGTTCTCGTGCAAAACGCGAAGCTGCTGAAAAAGCTGCTGCTGAAGCAAAGATGGAACAATTGGCTGCAGGTTTTGATAAAACTGAAAGCGGTTTACGTTACAAAATGATTCAAAAAGGTGATGGTAAAAGAGCTGAAGCAGGAAAAACTGTTGCTGTTCACTACGAAGGATCTTTAGAAACAGGAAAAGTTTTTGATTCTTCTTACCCAAGAAAAAAACCAATCGAATTTAGATTAGGTCAAGGTCAGGTTATCGAAGGATGGGACGAAGGTATTGCTTTATTGCAAGTTGGAGACAAAGCTCGTTTTGTAATTCCATCTCATTTAGCTTACGGATCTCAGGGTGCTGGTGGCGTTATTCCTCCAAACGCAACTTTGATTTTTGACGTTGAATTAATGGAAGTAAAATAAGAAGTTTCAGGCTGTTTTAAAATAGTCTTAAATAATGAATCCCATTCGGTTGCCGAATGGGATTTTTTTTATATTTACTACATAAAAAAACAAATTCGATGAAATTAAAATTTTTAACTCTTGCTGCAGTAACTGTTTTGCTGGTTTCTTGTAATACTCAAAAAAATACAGTTGCTACAACATCTGATCCTGCGACCACGACGCCTGTAACAACAACACCTGTAGCTCCTGCGGCTGCATTATCATTAGAATTAGCAGAAGGACAAAACCTATACAATAATAATTGTGCAAATTGTCACAAATTATTTGAACCGAAAAAATTTACAAAAGAAGAATGGGGACCAATCCTGGTGAGTATGGGTAAAAAAGCACATTTAGATAATACCCAAATGGCTTCAATTACGAATTATATTCATTCGCAATTATAAAATTTAAAGAAAAGCATTCTTAACCGGATGCTTTTTTTATTTCATTTAAACATAAAAAAACACCTTCAGAAGTTGAGGTGTTTAAAAAAGTTATTCGTTGCTTACAGCAATTATTTTTAATGTTTTTATTCCGGCAGGTAATTCCCAGTCAACTTCGTCATTTTCTTTAAAACCAATTATAGCGACACTCAAAGGAGCCAGAATAGAAATTTTTCCTTCTTTTACATCTGCAGATGAAGGAAGTACAATCTGAATCTTCATTTGTTTTTTTGCCTTTACATCTTCAATTGTAACAACTGAATTTATCCTGATAACTGAATTGTCAGGAACGTCATTTTTAATAATAACGGCGCGGTCCAATTCCTGCGAAAGCAGTCCAGCTTCTTTGGCATTGGTAGCATTTTTGCTTTTTAATATTAACTCTCTCAGTAAATGATAATCTGAAGAACTAAAAACGGGTGTTGGTTTCATATTCTGATATATTAATTGTTTTAAATGATAAATATTCTAAATCAAAATGACTCAAAATTCATTTGATTTTAGAAGATGATTTGGAAAATGTAAATTGAAAGAAGTATAAAAGTATTTGACAGGGAAATTCCCTTCAAATAAAATAAACAACTAAAATTTAATGTAAATCCTCCGCCTGAAAGAAGAAATTGAAATAGACGGAGGCCTAATTAATAAAGGCCTTGTTATGTGAAATAATTACAGCCGGAAGCGGTTTTCTTGAGAAAGAAAACGACAAACTAAAAACAGTATGTAATACGATATTCCGCATTGTATAATTAAGCTGATTGACAAAGATAGCCAAACTTTTTGGAAATGCAGGAAATTGTTTACTTCCACTTAATATTACATCCAATACTTGGTTTTTGAGAATCTTTTAAAGTTCTGTTGTAAATTATAGCATCGATAGCGCTTCTCAAATCGCTTCCGCTTAACGGAATTCCGTTATTTGGTCTGGAATCATCCAATTGTCCACGGTAGAATAAACGGTTTCTGTTATCAAACAAATAAAAATCCGGAGTGCAGGCGGCATCAAAAGCTTTGGCAACTTCCTGTGTTTCGTCAAATAAATAAGGAAAGTCAATTTTATTTTGAAAGGCAAACTCTGTCATGTTTTCAGGAGAATCCTGTGGAAATTTTTCAATATCATTGCTGGAAATCGCTATAACACCAATTCCCTGTACGCGGTAATCGTTTGCAATCATAACAATTTCGCTGATTACATGAAGTACATACGGGCAATGATTGCACATAAAAATAACAAGAGTTCCTTTTGTTCCTTTCAAATCTTCAAACGAATATTTATAATTCGAATTGGTATCTTTTAGTCTAAATTCAGGAGCAATAGTTCCGAGCGGTAACATATTTGAAGGAGTTTGTGCCATTTCTAATAGAATTAAGTAAAATCAAAAGTAACTTTAAATTCTGTATAAAAAAGCACCCAAACAATAAAAAAAATCCGGAGAGTTTAAAAAAACTGTCCGGATTGTATGTGATTGATTTATGAATTTAAGAAAGTCAATAAATCGTTATTTAATTTTTCTTTTTCGGTGTAAAATAAACCGTGAGGCGCACCTTCATAAACAATATAAGTGCTTGTACGAATACCTTCTGCCGCTCTTTTTGATGTTAAATCAATCGGCACAATTTTGTCATCATCACCGTGAATAATCAATGTCGGAACTTTTACAAAATCCAATTCATCTCTAAAATCTGTAAAAGAAAATGATTCCGCACATTTTAAAGTTGCTCTTGGCGATGCAACAGAACAAAGATTTCTGTAATATTCTAACAAGGCAGAACTTAATGGTTTATTGATGATATTGACACCAAAAAATGTTTTTCCGAAATTATCAATAAATGCTATTCTGTCCTCTTTGATAGCAGCAGCCGTTGACTCGCTTTTTTCTCTCGGATGCCCATCAGGATTATCATTTGTTTTTAATAAATAAGGAACCACAGAAGATATTAAAGCCGCTTTTGTAACACCTTTTCCGCCATGACGGCTAAAATAACGTACAACTTCGCCACCACCCATAGAGAAACCTACAAGAGTTGCATCTGTTAATTCTAATTGCTCGATAATTTCCTGTAAGTCATCAGACAATGTATCATAATCATATCCGTCCCAGGGCTGAGAAGATTTACCAAATCCACGACGGTCATAAGCAATTACTCTGAATCCGTTCTGAACAAGAAAATCAATCTGATATTCCCACATTTCGTTAGAAAGTGGCCATCCATGAATTAAAATTACAGGTTTTCCCGTACCATAATCTTTTACATATAATCGTACATTCTGCGCTGTTTCTATATATTTATCGGTATGCACTTGTTTCAAATTAGATTCAAAATCTTTAATTGTCATGCATGCATTTGGTTCAGTATGTTCCATTTTTATATATTTTTATGTTAGCTTAAAAGTTTTCTTTAGTAAAATTAAAAGCTAAACCATCAAAATGGATTATAGAATTAGTAGTAATAATTACAAAATTAATAGGTTTGTAACCAGTAATTTAAGGAAAACATGGATTTAACCTGGAATGAATTTGAAAGAACCGATATGCGTATCGGAACCATTATAGAAGTAAACGATTTTCCTGAAGCCAGAAAACCGGCCTATCAGTTAACCATTGATTTTGGATCAGAAATCGGTATTAGAAAGTCATCCGCACAAATCACAAAACGCTATAAAAAAGAAGATTTGGTAAATAGACAAATAGTAGCTGTTGTAAATTTTCCTAAAAAGCAAATTGGGAAATTTATGAGCGAATGCCTTGTTCTTGGCGCTGTAGGAGAAGAGGGAGATGTAATTTTACTGGCTCCCGATTTTAAAATACAAAACGGATTACGTATCGGGTAGTTTTTTTTAGTTTACAGTCTCGGTCTCAGTATTCAGTCACAGTTTACAGTCACAGTATTCAGTCACAGTATTCAGTCAGTTGTTACTGAAAACTGCGACTGCGACTGTAAACTAAACCCTGTCAATTAATTTTTGCAAGATCAACTGTCCTTCTTCCCAATATTTTAAATCTGAATCAGAATTGATGTGCCCTTGCTGGCCGACATTTACAAAATCGCTTCCCCATTTTTCTGCAAAGTATTTTTTTCTTTCGAACGAAGCATAAGGATCATTTTCGCTTGCCACAACAATCGATGGAAAAGGTAATTTACCAATTGGCATCGGAGAAAAATTCCTGATAATGTCTGGAGTATGTTCGGGTGAATCTACATCTGCGGGAGCAACCAATAAAGCGCCGACAATATTTTTATTGCTATTTGAAGCTGCCCAGTGCAAGACCAGAGAAACGGCCAGACTATGCGCAACAAGAATCGTCGGATTTTCTAATTTTGAAATTTCTTCATTTAACTTTGCGAGCCAATCTTCACGAACTGGTTCGTCCCAATTGTCCTGAACAATACGTTTTGAATTTTTAAATTTTTCGTGCCAAAAAGTTTGCCAGTGTTTTTCGCCAGAATTACCGAGTCCGGGTAATATTAATAAATTTGTTTCCATTGCCGTGGATGTATTTAGAGATTATTTTTTAGTTTGTTTTTCTTTTATAATTCGGTTTACTTCATTAACAAGTAACGGAAAACCAGGTTCTGTCATACCATGACCGTAGCCATCCAGCTCGTAAAGTTTAGTTTGAGTATGTCCGACCAGTTTCATCATTCTTGCCATGTATGCATTTTCTTCATAACGTCCTAACATTTCCAGTTCGCGGTCCCCGGTAATCAACAAAAGAGGCGGAGCATCAGCACGAACGTGATATAACGGTGCAAAAGAATCAATTGTGGGTTGCTTTTCTGGAATTCCGTTTTCTCTTCTAATTTCAAAATGCGTGATACATTGACTGCTAAACGGAATAAGTCCGGCAATTTGATTGGCGTCAATATTCTCTTTTTGAAGCCATTTTTTATCCAAACCAATCATCGAAGTCAAATAAGCTCCTGCAGAATGTCCCGAAACAAAAATCTGAGATTTGTCACCACCGTAATTTCCAATGTTATTAAAAGCCCACGCAACAGCCGCGGCGGCATCTTCGATACATTTTGCGGCTTTTACTTTTGGAGATAATCTGTAATTTACTCCAATAATAGCAAAACCTTTATTTTTCAAGGCTTCCGGAATTTCTTTACTTCCTCCGGTCAGACCTCCGCCGTGAAACCAGACAATAGTGGCAAAATTTTTATTGTTCTTTGGATAATAAATATCCAATACACAACGTTCATTTATATAACTGTCATTTTTATTGGTTGCGTTATCATAGTATTGAATGTTTGATTTTGTTTCATATTCTGCTTTCTGGGCAAAAACAGTAATTCCGAAAAAGAAGAAACAAAGTAATAGAAGTATTTTTTTCATTTTAAAATATTTGAATTGTGATTACTGAAGAAATCTAAAATCTACAGTCTTAAATCTAAAATTATAAAATTAAATATATAAAAAAAGTCCAAAATGCTTGACATGTTGGACTCGTTACTTTTTTAAAAAGCTATTTTTGGACTAAATATCGTCAAAATCAATATCGGTAAAGCTTGATATCTGACCTTCGGCCTTATCAGAAC
>SEBM01000780.1 GCA_004296145.1 Flavobacterium sp. | reverse complement strand
TCTAAATTCCATTGAGTTATATCATTACTAGTTATCGTAATTGGAGTATTGTTTAAAATACCTATTAATCCTTTATCTGTATTTATCATTATTTTATTTTTTGTTGTAAAATTAAACTTTTTGCTTTATTGATATCTGCCATTCTTTCATTTATTTGAAGAAATATAAGTTCTTTGTCATCTTTATCATTTATCTGAAAATACTCAACTTCTTTCAATTCTTTTCTAGCTTCATCTAAATAATATTTTGCTTCATCTAAAGATATTCCTTTCAAACGTTTTACCTCCTCCATATTTTGTTTCAGAGCTTCCAATTCGTTTAATCTCATGGTTCTTGAGATTTCTTTTCCATCTAGAAGTTCTTGGGTTTCCTTAATGGCTGTTTTTAACTCTTGTTTGGCTTTTTCTACATCTTTTTGCCCCGAATCTCTTTCATCTATAGATTCTACCGCTATAACTGCGTTTACAAGATCTTGTTTTATTTCCTGCAATTTGTTTTTGCCATTTTGGGCTTGCTGTTTGTCTTTTGCATTCAGATAATTTATTGCATCATGATCTACAGCACTGTCTATCAGCTCTTTTATTAAGCTAGCTATTGCCGAAGGATTGGTAGGTTTATTATGGTTTACAGCTTCTATAAACTCTGCCATTCTAGTTTCTAATCTCGCTTTTGTCGCTCCAAATTTTTGCGAGTTAAAATCACCTGCACTGCTTCTCTGTTCCTCTTTTTTAACGGTCATATGAAATTCGGCAGCATCAACAATATTTGCTGCTCTTCCAAAACTAGCAGATAATGATGATTGACTATTTGTTACTGAAGCTAATGATCTAAAAGATTTCCCTAATCCCAAATTAAAAATATGATCTCCCCTTTTTGGTGCTTCATCTATTTTTCGATCAGATTTATCTCCATGCTTTTCAGGATTTACTTTACCATAAATATGCACCGTTTCTTTATCTGCGTCAACTTTATCAGTAACAATTTTAAGTTCCTGTAAATCATAACGGTCTTCTAAAACCTCAAGGCGTTTTTGTACTTCTTTTTTGTTTAAGTTTTCGTTTCGTAATAATTGAGTTCCTTCTTTTATACCTGCATCAAGATCTCTCTCTTTTTCGGCTGTAGTACGTTGGTCGTCTGCTTTTTTATCCTTCTTATCTTTCTTCCCAACACCAACTTTCCCAAGCAATCCTTTAGCCTTACTCTTAACAAAAGTCCAGAACTTAGTAATCGCTTTCTCAATACGCTGTCGTATTTTATAAATAACGCCAATAACTCTATCTGCCAATCCCCCAATTCCTAATAAAGAAGCTAAAAACCCAATCAATACAGGAACAGCTCTGCCTAAAGCATTCTCTATGGATTTGGCTACAGCACCTACATTTCCGCTGGCGATTGCTTTTATACTATCGGTAAAGGCTTTTACCAATTCCATAATTTGTGCTGCTCGCTGGATGAAGAATTTCACGACATCTATAATTGCCATTGCAGCTTTTACAAATGCTCCTACAGGAGTAAGTAGACCCATGATCCATTTGATTCCGGCCTGTATAACTTGCGT
>SEBM01000779.1 GCA_004296145.1 Flavobacterium sp. | reverse complement strand
CTTTTAATATTACTACTGAACGGAATCATAGAAAATGAAGATGATTTTTCAGAAGTAGAAAACCTTATTTCTCACGAATATAAAAACATAATAATGAAGGCTTTGCCTCTTATTAAGCCTGAAAAGTTATGTTTTTACAGAGATAGTCAATTTACTTTTGGTTTACCATTCAATAATGGCTTTTTTTTAATGAATAAGGATGGACATATAAAAACTCAAAATTATGATTCCGTAAAAGGTTACTTTTATAAGCACCCTGTACAACAACACATATTTACAAAAACAGATGAAATCGGAGATTATGAAAAGTTTATCACTAATATTTCTGGTAAAAACTTTGAAACATTAATGGCAATAATTGGTTACTTGGCTCATAATTACAAAGACCCTTCAAATTCTCCCGCCATAATACTGAGCGATGAAGGAGCAGACGGAAAAAAGCGAAATGGTGGTCGTGGAAAATCACTGATTTTTGAGGGATTAAAGCAATTGTTACCGATATTATCAAAAGGAGGCAAAGAGTTTGATCCTGATTACACTTTTGTTTTTGGAGACTTGGATGACGGAATACAATTATATTGCATTGATGATGTTGTCGCAGGATTTAAATATGATAGTTTGTATACAAATATTTCAACTGGAATCAATCGTCAAAGAAAAGGCACTAAAGCAGAAATGTTGGAATTTGATAAATCACCTAAATTTTTAATAACAACCAACTGGCTAGTTCCATATTCACCTGATGAGAATTCTACTAATAGAAGGTTTATTGAGTTTAAAGTTAATAATTATTACAACAGCAAACACACTCCTCTTCAAGAATTTGGCAAACGTTTTTTTGTTGACTGGGATGTTGAAGAATGGGATAAGTTTTACACATTTATTTTCAGGTGCGTAAAAACATATTTCGATAAAGGTTTAATTAGACCTATCTACGATAAAGACATTGATAATTACATGGTTAAATTCAGTAACGAAGTTGTTCTAAATGAATTTGAACGTATTTTAAATATGTTGTTGCAGAAAAAACAACCTTTTAATGCAACTGATTTTTTAAGAATTTACCAGGAGTATGATAATGAATTACGGAATGACAGGCTATTTAATCATAAAAATATTCGAGATTTTATCGAAGTATGGTTCACTTATAAAACTAAAGAACACCATAATTTAAAAAATTGGAGGTATTCAAAATCGACAAAAAAGTGGCTGTTTGAAATTGTCGACCTACCTATTGATCAACTGTCATTGTATCACTAATGAAACCGTTTTTTATTAGGAAACTATACAGTTAAAAGAACTATCCTACTAGCTATAAAATCCTATGTTTAGAATTTGCAGGCTAGGCGTAAGTTTATTCTAGAGGTAGTAAAACTACTCTAATCTAGGTATACGTGCTTTAATAGTAAGGTTTAGAAAACGTACCTTAAAAGTAAGAAAGGTTTCCTCTCTTATTATATAAAGTCTATTAAATAGGACTTAGTTCTCTGCTACTTTGTTACTAGTAACAAAATAGAATTTTAACAGATTAATTATTTCTTTAGTATTATAGAAAGTC
>SEBM01000778.1 GCA_004296145.1 Flavobacterium sp. | reverse complement strand
TTATCAAACAGTAACAAAAGTACAATATTATCTGAACAAATAGGTATGTGAAGAGTCAATTTTTCTTAATATTAAAAAAAACCAGATGCACCAATAAAAAGATGAATTTTGTGACGCTAAAAGCTCGAAAAAAGAGTGAATGGAATTATGGTAAAATGTAGTTTTTATACAGATCTACTGTAAATCTACCTGCAACTATGTTTTTGAAACTAGCAAAAACAATAAAATTGAATATAAACAAAGCAATGATGAATGTGTGAATCAATTTCTTCTGTGCCAAAGAAACCACGTACATCGCATTGGGTATGATGATATAAGAAAATCCAATAAATGCACCAGCCAATCTGGAAGAAAATACAGGGTTGTTTCTAAAAATAAAGTAAAAACAAATTCCTATAACTGCATAATTCCTGTGATACTCGTAATAGGGATATTTCTCTTTCATTGGTGTATCAAAAAAGAAGAGAAAAAACGTAAGAATCGCCATCAATCCTTCGGGAATACCAATCCCTCCGTTCAAACGTTGAGAAGTCTCGTCAATATATCCGTTAAAACCCTCAACAAGCATGTTGTCACCAGCTACACCACTGATGAAATTACCAAAAATCCTATACACTTCAAAAGGAGAAGCAAATATGGAAGCGACGATAAGAATAAGCATCCAAAATTTATTCAATGGAATACGTGCGACCCAATACATCGGTAAAAAGACATAACAAACGTTATGAATACCTGCACCCAAATAAATACAGAGCAGGTACATGAAAAGCCTTTCCTGTTTAATGTACCTTATTCCGTAGTACACAATAAAAGACCCCAAACATTGCCGAATCTGCCCACTTTCCCCAATAAAGAACCCTGGGATAAACATAAACAGAATAAAAGTAAAGGGATAAAAGGTATTATCGTCAATGTACTCTATCTTGAGAATTATCGTGATGGTTGCAATTACTAAAGTCAGCATATAAAACGGAGCATTGAAGACGTTCAGCAAGACCTTATTAATCAAAACAAACAACCACTCCAGTTCCATCGGCTGAGGTCCGTCAAGATATAACGCTTTGAGAATAATACTTGTATAATATTTGGTATCAGAATAATTGTAAATCCCTATATAACTTCCATAATCCGGACCTACCTGATTACGTAAACCCGCAAGAACAATCAAATATCCTCCTAAAAACCACAACCACTTTTTTTCAACCTTTTGCCCATAAACCTCCTGGAAACTGAAAATAACCAAAAAGACAAGTGCTATGATATAATACGGATGTAATAAACTCATTGTTGCGGTATGGATATTTTAAACTGATGAAAAGCCACAATAATTCCGGAAAGAATAAGCGGTAAAAATAGCCTGATCTCCCAAAAAAGTCCGACAAAAGTAATCATTACCAAATAGGGTAATGAGAAAAATAAATATTTTTTTAATATAAATTTTCCCTCATCATCACAAAGCCTGAAAATAAAATGAAGACCAAGAAAGCAGAAAAACAAACCTGCCAGATTAAAAGGACTTGTAAAGTTTTTCGCAATATAAATTCCCTCAAAGAATGATGC
>SEBM01000777.1 GCA_004296145.1 Flavobacterium sp. | reverse complement strand
GGATATATGGTCAGTTAGTGGTGCGACTCCAGAAAATTGTCTTTATACATTTGTGGAATTATTTATTTTTAAATATCTAAGTGATTTAGGAGTACTGTCTGGTTTTTATAATTTTAATACCGTGATGGGAAGTTTTGAAACGAACAGTGCCGATGAAATTTTAGAGAATTATGCTAGCATAATTCGCCCAAAGATCAAAGAACTTTTCCCTGAAAATCCCGTAGATAAAACCACAATAATCAATGGAACTATATTCGTTAGTAAGGACCAAAAGGCTGTAAAAGGGTATAGCACTGTATTTAAAAAAGTGTTATTAAAATTTAAAGAATATGGGAAATTAGAACACATCGACTACGATTTTAAAAGTCAACTTTTTGAAAGTTTCCTTAAAGAGAGCATAAGTAAAAAAAACTGGGGGCAGTTTTTCACACCTTTAAAAGTTGTGAGAGCCATAGTAGAAATGGCAAAAGACGAAATTAAAGATGGAGTAAAAATTTGCGATCCGGCTTGTGGTGTGGGTAAATTTTTACTTGAGCCTATAGTGACAAAACTGGATTATTTATACGATATAAATAAAACTGGAATACTGCCGAAAATTACTATCCATGGCTTTGACAAAGGTTTCGATAAGGATGAACAAAAGACCATTATTCTTGCGAAAGCAAATATGTTAATCTACTTTTCTGATCTAATAAAAGAAAATCCTGGATTAACGAAAGAATTCGCCCAATTATTCAATCAAAGCTTTTTATTGAAAACAAATTCAATATTAGGTACATTATCGGATGCTGTGGAGAATGAATACGATCTTATACTAACTAATCCTCCATACGTTACAAGTGGAAGTAGTAACTTAAAGGAAGAGATTAAAAAAGACGGAGATTTAGTAAACTATTACAAAGTAAGCGCCCTTGGAGTAGAAGGGCTTTTTATGGAATGGATTATTAGAGCATTAAAGCCAAATGGAAAAGCATACATAGTAGTTCCTGATGGAATGTTAAACAGGCAAAACGATAAAAATTTGAGGGAATTTATCTTGCAAGAATGTTACATTGATGGGATTATCTCACTGCCACTAAATACATTCTTTACAACAAACAAAAAAACTTATATTTTTTGCATAACTAAAAAGGCTGATAAAAAAGTAGTTCAAAGCGACCCAGTTTTTAGCTATCTAGTAAGTGAAATTGGTGAAACTAGAGATGTATATAGGTTTGAAATTGATCAGAATGATCTCTCAGAAGGGGTAGCATTATACTCCTTTTTTAAAGGAAATAAATCTGGATTTGCGAGATTCAATTCCGATAAAAGATGTAAGATAATTCCATTTGACTTCTTTGCAAAAAACGTTAGCGAAAATTGGGTAATTGATAAATTGTGGTCAAATGAAGAAAAAATTAACATGGGTATTTCAGAAAAGACTACGAATGTCACATTGTTTGAATTTTCTTCAATAATTGAAGATACAGCTTTGACGATAAAGGGCCTGCAGGAAGAAGGAAAAGAGCTTGCTTAAAAAAAAAAGTCTAAGCTAATATTTAAAAGCTATAAACTTAGTGA
>SEBM01000776.1 GCA_004296145.1 Flavobacterium sp. | reverse complement strand
GTATAGCCGATAGTTGTATTATGTAATTGAATTGTTATTTTTGTTCGTTATAAGTAAAAGAAACCAGACGTTAATTATTTAGTATTCATTAAAAATTGAATGCAGAGTTTAATGTTTGGCCTAAAGAAATTCTAAAGCAAGATCTTACATTCAAATTAAATTTAAAATAATGTTATTAAAAAAATTACAGCTAAAAACAATTGATTACAGATTAGGGTTAACAATGTGTTTTTTATTTTTTTTCAACTCTGTTATTTCTGCACAGGAAATAATTCCGGATGTTGTAGCTGAAAAACCAGTTGAAGCGCCATCTGGACAAAGACAAAAAATTGATGGTATTATTGCTACAGTTGGAGATTATATTGTTTTAGATTCAGACATTGATAAAGGATTTTTGGAAATTACGGCGCAAGGAGGTTCTGTAAAAGACATTTCAAGATGTCAAATGCTTGGTAAACTTTTAGAAGATAAATTATACGCTCACCAGGCTATACAGGATAGTATCATTGTAAGTGATGCCGAAGTAAGAAGCATGATGGAAGATCGTTTGAATTACATGACACAACAGGTAGGAAATATCGATAAAGTTGTTGCATATTACAAGAAAAATTCTGTTGAAGAGTTTAAAACTTATTTTGCTGATATCTTGAAAGAGCAAAAATTAGCATCAGAAATGCAAAAGAAAATTGTAGATGCTGTAGAAATTACGCCTGAGGAAGTTCGTAATTTCTTCAAAAAAATACCAAAAGAAGAATTACCAACTTTTGGAGCAGAAATGGAAGTGGCACAAATTGTTGTTGAGCCAAAAGTTTCTGCAGAAGACAAACAAAAAGTAAAAGACAGATTAAGCGCTATAAGAAAAGATGTTCTTGAAGGTTCAAGCTTTGCAACAAAAGCAGTTTTGTATTCTCAGGATCCGGGATCTTCTCCAAATGGAGGTTATTATAAAATGACAAGAAAGACACCTTTTGTAAAAGAGTTTAAAGATGTTGCTTTTAGTTTGCAGGAAGGCGAAATTTCTGAGCCATTTGAAACTAATTTTGGTTTCCATATTATAATGGTAGATAAAATTAAAGGTCAGGAAGTAGAATTAAGACACATCTTAATTGCGCCGGTAGTTACTGAAACTGCTTTGAAAGAGGCTAAAGAAAGAATTACCAACATCAGAAATAAAATAGTAAATAAAGAAATTACTTTTGCAGAAGCTGCCAGAACAGAATCTGATGAAAAAGAGACAAGAACTAACGGAGGAACATTGGTGAACCCAAATACTCAGGATACTCGTTTTGAATTAACTAAAATGGATCCTACTTTATATAGCCAGGTTTCTAATTTAAAAGACAATGAAATTTCTCAGCCACTTTTAAATACAGATGAAAAAGGTAAAAAGACATACAAATTAATCACTGTAACAAACAGAATTGAATCTCATACAGCTGATTATGGTAAAGATTATACAAAAATTAAAGAATTAGCATTAAAAGAAAAACAAATCAATGCCATTGCAAAATGGTTTGATACAAAAATAAAAGACACCTATATTAAAGTTATTGGAGAATAC
>SEBM01000775.1 GCA_004296145.1 Flavobacterium sp. | reverse complement strand
GCAAGCCCTGGTCCACACGATTCCACTTATTTGTTTGACCAGTTTATCGAAAATATTAAAACTGCACAATAAAGATTTGTAATTGTCTAGTCCTGATATAACGATACAGGATTAATAATAATAAAAGTACATATTTTAGACAGAAGTAGCTTTCGGGTTACTTCTGTTTTTTGTTTTATAGGTTTTCATTTCTATTTTTTCCTGTTGATGCATTTGACCTGGTGTTAGCATATGATTTGACCAGTGTGGACGTTTGTTATTATAAATTTCCACAGATTCTTTCACTACCAGCTTGATAATTCTAAGTTCCTGATCCTTGTATCTATCAATCATAAATTCCTGTTTTAATATCCCGTTTACCCTTTCAGCAACGGCATTTTGATACGGATCGTAAGATTCTGTCATACTACAAAGCAGATTTTTGGTTTTACCTATAACTTTTTGATATTCATCAGAACAGTATTGTATCCCTCTGTCTGAGTGATGGATCAATGGTAAGGATTTGTCTTTTCTGTCTCTAAGTGCCATTTGTAGCGCTTTAATACTACTCTCTGTATTTAAATTAGTTGCTACATTATATCCCATGATCTGCTTTGAATATGCATCGGTAACAAGGCTAAGGTAACACGGTTTACTTCTTTTGCCTATGTATGTTATATCACTTACCCAAACCTGCTCCGGCCGGTGTATAGCTAAATTCTCAACTAAATTTTTATGCTTTCTAAAGCGGTGATGTGAGTTAGTAGTAATATGATAGCTGCGTTTTGGCTTTATCAACAGGTGATTAATCTTCAGTATATTAAAAAATTTATCTCTTCCTATTTTTAATATTTTAAGTTCATTGTTTAACAGATAATATAATTTCCTTGTACCAATTCGCGGCATAGCCATCCTAATATCAATGACAAGGGCAATTACTTTTTCAGATAGAGATTGCCTTAAAACTCTTCTTTTGATTTTACGATAATATACCTGTCGGTCTATCCCGAACAAACTACAGGTAAAACCTAAGGTTTGTTTTTGCTCTTCTTTAAATCGTTTAATTGTTCGGGTGATGAGTTTTTTCGGATATCAATATTATATTCCTTTTCAGCTATATCAATAAGCATATCAAAGATAATGGCTTTCTTGTCCGTAAAATTAACCTGCTGCTCTAACAGGGCTTTCTGTTTTTCAAGAAGCTTTACCTGAGCTTCAAGTTCCATAATCTTCTGTTCTGGTGTTTTAGGCATTTGAGATGGAGTTTGGGTTTCCCAATCAAAGTTACCAAATTTCCGGAGCCAACCCAAGACAGTTGCATGGCTTTGAATACCATATTTTTTCCTTGATTGTGTTACAGATAGTTCTCCTCTTTCAATCTCCTGAACAATCTGAAGTTTAAGCGACATTGTATAATCCCGCTGGGTTCGTTTTACATAATTGTTGTCTTCTGACATAATGAAGCTTTTTTATGTATCGCTATTTCAGGACGGGACAATAAATTCATAAAAAAAGCCGGCCATAATTTACGAGCCGGCTTTTTTATGAACCTATTTTTAGCGTAGATTCTGACAAATCAAATAGAATCTATG
>SEBM01000774.1 GCA_004296145.1 Flavobacterium sp. | reverse complement strand
AAAGATTAATAACAGGCAAAACGGTTGTAAATAAAGACTTTACAGCCGTTTTATGATTTTTTGGTGATGAGGTAAAAAGCAGTGAAAAGCGGGGTTTGGCAAAAGTAAGGTTACTAAAACGTTACTTTTAAATATTAGAAACAATCGTTTTAAAATACTGTATTTCAGTATTCTGCATAGTTTTTCATATTGTTCCGTAGCTCACATAGGTTTAATTTTATAATTAAGAATTGTGAGTATGGAAACGACAAAAAAATCAACGTTTAAGGTATTGTTTTACCTTAAAAAGAACGCCCCAAAGAAAAACGGAAAGGTTACGGTTATGTGCAGGATTACCGTAAACGGCAAACAGTCTGCATTCAGTACCAAATTGGATATTTCCGCAACAAATTGGGATTTGAAGTACGGCAGGGTTTTAGGTAAAAGCCGAGAAGCCCAAGACACAAACAGCAAACTTGACAAAATTCGTTCAGGTATTGAGGAGTGCTATTCCAAAATTCTAAAAAACGAGGGGACTGTAAACAGTGCTAAACTTAAAAATGCCGTTCTTGGGATGGAAAGCGGAGAACTGACCTTTTTCAAATTCTATGAACAGTTCCTATCCGACTATGAGAAAAAGGTTAATAGTGGACTTCGGGTAAATGGTACACGCAGTAAATATAAAATACTTTTGAAACATCTTCGAAATTTTGCACTTACAGAGTACGGCTATTCCGATGTGTCCTTTAACGACCTTACGCCTGATTTTGTGCAGGACTTTGATTACTACCTGCGTGACGACCAAAGTTTAACACATAACACCATTTGGCTGTATATGATTGGATTTACTACGCTTTGCCGATTGGCAATGAGCAGAAAGTATCTTGCTTTTAATCCGTTCAGCGAATATAAGAATACCAAAAAGGACAAAGACAGAGGTTATCTCTTACGGAATGAATTGGAACAGCTTGTAACGTTCAACTGTGAGAAAAAGAAAGACGAATTAGTTAAAGATTTGTTTGTATTCAGTTGCTTTACAGGGCTTTCCTATTCGGATATGAAAGGACTTAAAAACAGCAATATTCAAGATTTTTTTGACGGTAATAAGTGGATTATTGTGCGAAGAAAGAAAACCGCTACATCATCAAACGTGATGCTCTTGGATATTCCAAAAATGATTATTGAAAAATATGCAGGATTGTCAAAGGACGGAAAGGTATTTCCTGTACCATCAAATACGCTTTGTAATGACAGCTTAAAGAGAATATCTCAACTGATTGACTGCCTTGTAGAAAAGAAGGTAACCTTTCATTTGGCACGTCATACGTTTGCTACGCTGTTTTTGAGCGAGGGCGTTCCGCTCGAAAGTTTGAGCAAAATGTTAGGACATAAGAACATTGCCACTACGCAGATTTATGCCAAGATACTCAACGAGAAAGTTGGTAAGGATATGCAAAAGGTATCGCATAAATTTAAAGGTTTGGAACACTCTTTTGTTTCGCAACTCTAAAATAAAGCAATTAAGTAAAGTCAATGCTAAATCGCATTGGCTTTTTTCTTACTTTAGCTTTTAATAAAAAAACACTCTTATTT
>SEBM01000773.1 GCA_004296145.1 Flavobacterium sp. | reverse complement strand
AAAATAGTGAAATCATTTAGTCAATATACTACAGAAACGTTTTTTGGAGATGCTATCAAATCGCCTGATGTTTTAGCTGCAATAAAAGAACTTAGTAAAGAGAATCCTATTCCAGGTTTAAAATAATATGAAAAAAAACATCCTTATTGACATACTTATTTTTGGAGAGCAGAACCTTCTTTTAAAAAAAGATTTTTCAAGGAACGAAATTAAAATTCATCTTGCGAAATCATATGAAAGTAGCTTTGTCGAAAATATAATAGATACATTTCTTAATGATAATTTTATCGACCTAAGTCATGACCACTATAGGCTAACTTCAGATGGTTACTCTATACTCTTAAATCAAAGGAATTTCAATTCTGCAAGAAAAGGAATTTGGATTGCTATAGCCCTTGGGATGATATCTATATTTTTTTCATTATATACTATTTTTTTTTCTTCTAATGACATAAAGATTGAGAATGGCCAATATCGAGAAATAATCAACATCTTACAAAGAACAAAAGACACCGACACAGTTATCAAGACAATTAAAATAACGAATCCAAAACTGAAAAATCCTTAGATGATTAATATGCAGGAATGTTTGTTTCCCTTCAAATCTTCTAAAATTTATGGGTGAAATTTTAAAAGATAATTAATCTCATCAATTAGTTTATCGTTGATCCAGTCGTTAACAGTTCTATTTGTAGTATTACTAATTAGTCTGCAAAGGTAATTTTCATTAAGATTAAGTAATTGCGCATGCTCTTTGGTTCTTAAAACAGAAGCGTTTTTGCCTGCAAGAAGACTATTGAAATTATCTTCAAGATTTTGACGAAAGGCAATTACAATGGGATGATATTTGTCTGTTCTGATATTCTGTTTCTTCCGATTTCTTAACTGGAGCTGAATTATATATAATAGGTTAAGGGTCAGATTGGCAATTAATTCCTGTTTGTAAGATGTAGTCGAATTCAAAATAGTGTGAATTTCAATACAAATCTGCTCGAAATAAAGCATGTTTTTTTTTGTCAGCGATTGTATAAAGCCATTGCTCTTGTCTGAATCCATAATAGTATCGATACCTTCAGGAAAATATTCTAAAACAAAATCCTTGCTGAAACATATATTGTACACCTTGACAATATTGTTCCACCTGCAGGATAAGAATGAATCAGGCCGGGAAATAAATATATGGTTGGAACGAAGTTCAAATGTATCGTTCCCTACCATACATGTACCGGATCCGTTGACAATAATTGTTAAATTATAAAATTCAGGACGAAAAGTTGGTGACTGACAGGGAGTTAGTATACCCAATTCATGTATTTTCAGAACGGCAAAATCGGTATCGTTCAAATAGTTATCAGGCTGCTTCATAAATGCCAGACAATCTTTTAGTTTACTTAAAGTGGTTAGCTGTGGTGTCATTATAATAGGCTTGTATACAATTTTTTAGCTTTAAATTGTTTACTAATTTTTTTCAAAATTGCATAAAATAATAATAATAGGCAGGCAGCAATTTGGACTTAAAATTATAAAATTTAAAGATTTAAGACTACACGAAGACTTTTTTAGGCCCTTAAAGAT
>SEBM01000772.1 GCA_004296145.1 Flavobacterium sp. | reverse complement strand
CCATTGTTTAATTATTTCTTTAAGAATTTTGACAAAACACCAAAAACGCCTCTTATAAAGGTTGCGCTTGTAACCACTTTTAAAACGGATTTTGTAACTACTTCTGTAGTGCTTGGTTCTGTTTTTGAAGATTTTGCTGGAGCCTGTTCTTCTTGTTTAGAAGCTGCTTCAGTGGCACTGGCTATTTTTTGGGTCAGAATTTCGTAAGCACTTTCGCGATCGATTTCCTCACTGTATTTTTTTACCAGTTTTGATTTGTTGTTTATTTCTTCAATTTCTGATGAAGTTAAAATGTCCATTCGGCTTTGTGGCGCGCGCATCATTGTCGCTACAAGCGGAGTAGGAACACCTTTTTCATTTAGTGCAGTAACTAATGCTTCTCCAATTCCTAAACTGGTCAATAATTCATCTGTTTTATAGTAATCTGAAGTTGGATAATTATCAGCAGTTTTCTTAATCGCCTGACGATCATTTGCAGTAAAAGCCCTTAAAGCATGTTGAATTTTCAAACCTAATTGTGCCAAAACGCCACTAGGAACATCCATTGGATTTTGCGTTACAAAATAAACCCCAACGCCTTTAGAACGAATTAGTTTTACGATAGTTTCAATTTGCTCTAAAAGTACTTTGCTGGCTTCACTAAAAATTAAATGTGCTTCATCAATAAAAATAACTAATTCAGGTTGTTCAGCATCTCCTTTTTCAGGCATTTGCTGATAGATTTCGGCTAATAAACTCAACATAAAAGTCGAGAACAATTTTGGTTTATCCTGAATATCCGTCAGGCGGATAATATTTACATAACCTTTTCCATTTTCGTCAATGCGCATCAGGTCATCAATTTCAAAAGACAATTCGCCAAAAAATAGATCACCACCTTGTTGTTCAAGTTCTATTATTTTTCTAAGAATTGTTCCGGTCGTTGCAGTAGAGATTTTACCATAACTGGCTGTTATTTCGTCTTTTCCTTCTTCGGTTATATAATTAATAACTTTCTTAATGTCTTTTAAATCCAGCAAAGGCATATTATTATCATCACAATATTTGAAGATAACCGATACAACGCCAGCCTGAGTATCGTTAAGATCCAGAATCCTTGAAAACAATACCGGACCGAATTCAGAAACCGTAGCGCGCAGGCGGACACCGTTTTGTTTTGACAACGACATTAACTCTACAGGAAATGCTGCTATATTATAAGGTATATTAATTTTAGCATGACGCTCGGTAATAAATCCCTCTTCTTTTCCCTCTTTTGCAATTCCGCTAAAATCACCTTTAATATCCATCATTAAAACAGGAATTCCAGCATTTGATAATTGCTCTGAAAAAACCTGAATTGTCTTTGTTTTTCCTGTACCGGTTGCGCCGGCAATTAATCCATGTCGGTTTAGAGTTTTTAAAGGTACTTTTACATGCGCTTCAGACAGTGGTTCGCCGTCAAGAATAGCACCTCCCAAAATAATACTGTCACCTTTAGATAAATATCCTTTCAGCGAACGATATAGATGGGTTGCTGATAAGTATGGTGTCTCCTGGCAGCTGATTTTATCGGATCCTGACGGAGACTCGCGC
>SEBM01000771.1 GCA_004296145.1 Flavobacterium sp. | reverse complement strand
AAGTCCTTTTGATTTATAATTTAATATATTAGCAATGCAAAACTAGCACATTTATCGCTCCAATACATCTACTTTTAGCTGCATCGGAGAATGTTTATGGCTGGTATAGCACATTTAGCAGTAATCCTGGGCGCATACCTGACCAATGCCAATAACAATGACGCTAGAAACACCAAAACAAATAGAAATCGCAGGAAATGAAAAGAGTGAAACAGTTTTGAATTACTATTCAGACTATGAGGCTTCTTTCGTTATCCTACACCCATTCCTAAAAATCAAGGATGGCCATGACCTTAAATTTGAGAGACCAAATTGGCCAACAAAAAAACAGATATTTGAGAGCACAGTCCCTATCGGCTGGTCAAAAATCATTCAAGATGCAGACTTAAAAGATATAAAAGAACTTGATAGGCTATTAGCATTTTTGCATTGTGCACATCGAAATGCTAATAAAGAAAGTTGGGTCAAGTTTATTACCAGCATCAACAGAAATGGATATATTATTTCTCAAGTAGATCGCTTTCCAGAAATTTTAACTCAAAGTACCCTTAAAAAATTAAAGGATTTGGGTTACGAAGAAATCTATCACTATTCAGATATAAGTGACACAAAAGAACTTTTCAAAATAAATCACCTGATAGATAGTGACAAAGCTTTACCCGAACCTCAAACACGAATATTAACCCCAGACAAAAAAATCTTGTTTGAAACAGATTTTGATGATAGAGTAACATATCTCTCATCTGACAAAAAAATTATAGAAGAGATAATATCCATAGAGGGTTTTGAAGGCTTTTACTGCGACAATAATACAAAACCTTATTGGTCATATGAAGAATTGACTGGAGAGACGATCAATTGGCAAAGCAAGGAACGATACATAGACTACTGCTAACAAAGGTTTTGCAAAATTAATGCAGTGTCTTAAAAAACGAACGGATAAATTTGACCAGTGTTATTATGGAAATCCCGTTTGATAAACATCATCATATACAAAACAAACAACTAATAGTATGAGAATTATATTTACCCTTGCAATCCTATTTTTCTGTGTTAAAACTTATGGACAAGAAAAGAACTTTATTGACCAACCACATTTAGAAACCAATGCAAAAATTGATACATTAATAATTCCTGATCGAATATTCATTACTATCATTTTAAACGAGGCGGACAGCAAAAACAAAAAATCTACGGAAGAACTTGAAAAAACCTTGGAAAAAGCGCTGAAAAATTTAAACATCAATACAGAAAAGGACCTTTCTCTACTTGATTATAGTAGCGACTTTAAAAATTGCTGAAATATCATAAAATTAATACCGCATCATATACAGCACAATGTTTTCACTCTCTCAACGGAGCGCGGGGTTCTTTTTCCCGCTATGTGATGTGCAGCTTAAACAACAATTGCCCTGCACATCTGAGGCTTAGAAACAAATTGAATGACGAAACACGTAGCCATGTGCTGTCAGTGCCAATGATAATGCACTGAACGAGAGACTACAGAATCGAGAAAATACACATTGGGCGGTATTAAACAGTATTATGTTTGTGATTACTTTAAATTTTACTGAA
>SEBM01000196.1 GCA_004296145.1 Flavobacterium sp. | reverse complement strand
TTTTAAGAAAGCGCATCACTTTTAAAAATTTTGCATTGTCACTTCTCACTCAAAATTTAAAAAATTATCCAAATCTAGGATTATTATAATTTTTAGTGAATTTTTCACAGTTAGTACGTCTTTCTACTGCTATAATTTTGCTTTAAATAATCAAAGGATCTACAAGAAGGGTATTTAGAATGATTATTAGATGCCTGCAATCATTTGATCTTTAATAAAATTCATCAATATAATTAACCTATAAATAATATAGATATGAAAAAATTCCCGCTACCGCCATTTACACTAGAAACGGCACTGGAAAAGATACAATTAGCAGAAGATGGATGGAACAGCCGCGATCCTGAAAGAGTAGCGCAGGCTTACACCATAGATTGCGAATGGAGAAATCGTCACTTATTTATAAACGGCCGCCAGGAAATTATTGATTTTCTCTCTGATAAGTGGGAGCGAGAACTTGATTACAAACTAAAAAAAGAATACTGGGCACATTCTGGTAATCGCATTGCAGTGAGGTTTGAGTATGAATATCGTGATGTAAACGGACAATGGTTTAGAGCGTACGGAAATGAAAATTGGGAATTTGATGAAGATGGCCTGATGAGAAAAAGATTTGCCAGTATAAATGATCTGTCTATAAATGATAGTGACAGAAAGTTTATTTGATTGAAGAATAGAAACAAATTAAAATAACCCTATTAAAATTAAAATTATGAAAACAAGTTACCACACAAAAAAAATCAACGGTGTAGAAATTTTCTACAGAGAAGCAGGAGACAAGCAAAAGCCAACACTGGTTTTATTACATGGTTATCCAACGTCATCACACATGTTCCGCAATTTAATCAATTATCTTGCAGATGATTTTCATGTAATTGCTCCGGATTATCCAGGTTATGGAAGAAGTGAACAGCCTCCAATAGCTGATTTCGCTTATACTTTTGAAAATTTCAGTACTATTATTAAAACCTTATTAGATGAACTGGGTATCAAAAAATTCAGTCTTTATTTAATGGATTATGGTGCACCGGTTGGTTTTAGAATTGCAAGCAGAAATCCGGACAGTATAGAGACGCTGATTGTACAAAACGGTTGTGCTTATGAGGAAGGTCTTGAAACTTTCTGGGATCCGTTTAGAGCACTTTGGAAAGATAGAAATGACAAAGAAGCTGCTGCTACATTAAGCACTTTTCACGCTCCTGACGGGCTAAAATGGCAATATACACACAACGTTCCGGATACTTCGGTAGTTTCTCCAGACAATTGGGAGGTCGATTTAAGACACTTAGAACGCCCTGAAAATGGTGATATTCAATTGGCACTTTTTTACGATTACAGAACCAATGTACCCTTGTATCCGGAATGGCAGGAATATTTTAGAAAATACAATCCTGAAATGCTGATTGTATATGGAAAAGATGATTACATTTTTCCGGGTGTAGGTGCTGAAGCGTTCAAAAAAGACGTTAAGAATCTTGAGTTCCATTTATTCCCAACCGGACATTTTGCACTGGAAAGTTTTGGTGATGAGATTTCAGAACTTATAAAAGATTTTCTTAAAAGAAAAACAGCTAAAAATTAATCATTTAAGAAAAATAAATGACTAATAAATCTATCGAGGAGCAAGTAAATTCAGTTGTTCATAAAAGCATTAATGTAAACGGAACGGAAATTTTTTACAGGGAAGCAGGAGATGAGGCAAAACCAAATCTATTGTTACTTCATGGATATCCTTCTTCATCACATATGTTTAGGAATGTCATTCCGGTGCTCTCTGAACGATTTCATATTCTTGCTCCCGATTTACCAGGCTTTGGCTTTAGTGCAGTTCCATCAAAAGATGTATTTGAATATACGTTTGAAAATTTTGCCAGGATTGTAACAGGTTTTTTGACCAAACTAAATATTAAGAAAACGAGCTTTTATCTTTTTGATTATGGAGCCCCTGTTCTGATGCACATAATTGCAAAAAATCCGGCAGTAGTTGATATGCTCATTTTTCAGAACGGGAATATATATGAAGAAGGTCTTGGAGATGGAATTAAGAACGCAATGATTTTTTTCAAAGATGAAACAAAAGAAAATCATGCAAAACTGGCAAGGCTAGTTGAACCCGAATATATTAGATGGGAATATCTTACAGGTGTTTCCGATCTGTCTAAGATTGCTCCGGAATCCTATATGCTAGATGAATTTTTAATGCAGAGAGCAGGATTAAAAGAGATTCATTTATTAATTAAAAAAGACTACGGAAATAATCTGGCTTTTTATCCGGCATGGCAGGAAAGAATTAGAAAATCACAATTTCCGACATTAATCGTTTGGGGGGGAAATGATGAAGTTTTTAAAAAGGAAGGAGCATTGGCTATTCATAATGATCTGCCGGATTCTAAGTTGGTTTTTTATCCTACTGGTCACTTTGCCTTAGAAGAATTTGGAACTGAAATCGCCAGGGAAATTATTAGTTATTACGAATCACTACAACAAAACTAAAAATGGAAAATTATCTGCAATTTGGGCTGTTATTCTTAGCCGCTGTAGTAGGCGGGGCTGTAAACGCATTTGCCGGAGGCGGTGGATTTATTGTGTTTCCAAGTTTAGTTTTAAATGGAGTAACTTCCATACGAGCTAATGCTATGACTTGTGTATCGATGTGGTTTGGAAATGTTGCGAGTGTAAAGGCGTTTAAAAATGATATTCGTATAGTGTCAAAAGATCTGAAAATTATTTTACTAATCAGCGGAATCGGCGGATTATGCGGAGCGGTGGTAATGGTCATGACAGATCCTAAAACCTTTAAGTCTCTGGTTCCTTACTTTCATCTTATATCTTGGGGAACATTTGCTTTTAGTAAACCTATACTTGGATATTTCCAAAAAGTTACTACTGCAAGTGAGCATTTTGAATATTCGCACAAAAAACTGATACCATTGTTCTTGATTAATTTTTACGGGGGCTATTTTAATGCTGGAATAGGAATTATGATTTTAACACTTTTTACCCTTTATGGGATGAAAGAACTAAATGAAATGAATGGTCTAAAAGTTTTAATGGTTGCCGTAAATAACGGAATTGCGGCATTATGTTTTGTGTTTTCCGGCTTAATAGACTGGAAAATAACAATTGTACTGACCATTGGAGGAATTATAGGAGGCTATTACGGTGCAGTATTTTCACGCCATTTGAATCAGGAACTTGTCAGGAAATTAATTATAGTGATTGGTGGTTTAATAGCTGTTTATTTCTTTACAATGTCTTAGTATCGCACATAACTTGTGGTTTTTTAGAGTAAATTAATTGATTGTCAATTAGTTAATTTGTATTTTGTTAATCACTGATATTAAAATTTGGTATCTTTAGATTAAATCTTATAAAATAGTGTTAACCATTAAAATTTAAAAATGAAAAGTATAGGAATTAATGGCTTTGGCCGTATTGGAAGAGCAGCTCTCAAAATTATATTAGATACTCCAGGGCTGGAAGTTGTCGGAATCAATGATCTTATGAGTATTGAGAATGCAGTATATCTTTTAAAGTATGACAGTATATACGGCAGATTTGACAAAGAGGTTACAATTAATGGTGATTACATCAATGTCGAAGGTAAGTCAATAAGATATACCGCGATAAAAGACCCCGCAGAATTACCATGGGCATCATTAAAAGCTGAGGTTGTAATAGAAAGCACCGGATTTTTTACCAATAAGCCAGATGCAGAAAAGCACATAGCTGCAGGCGCAAAGTTTGTGGTGATATCAGGACCAACAAAAGATACTCCAACAATTGTACATGGAGTAAATACCGAAGAGGGAAAAGTGTCTATTTTTTCATGTGCGAGCTGCACCACCAATAACATTGGACCGATTATAGAAATTTTGGGACGCAGAATTGGTGTAAAAAAGGCCATTCTTAATACAACACATGCTTACACAGCATCTCAAACGCTGGTAGATGCACCATCAAAACGAGAGCCCCGCATGGGACGTGGAGCAGCAATAAATTCTGCACCTGCAGCAACAGGAGCAGCCATTGCTGTCACAAAAGCACTTCCCGAATATGTTGGCAAATTTGATGGCATTGCAGTACGAGTTCCTGTGCCGATTGGTTCAATATCAGACATTACGTTTGTTACAGAACGTCCAACTTCTGTAGAAGAAATTAATACCATTCTGGCAGAGGAAGCTAAAACTGAAAGATATAAAAAAGTAGTCGATGTAAGCGATGAACCTTTGGTTTCTTCGGATATGATAAAAAATCCGTTTGCTGCGACAGTAGATCTTGAAATGACGCGGGTAGTAGATGGAGACCTTGTAAAAGTGATGGCGTGGTACGATAACGAATGGGGATTTACGAACCAAATGGTTAGGCAGATTCAGGAATTATAAATTCAAATAAAATCATCTTACTTTAGTTTAAAAAAAACCTCCAAAATTTATGATTTTGGAGGTTTTATATTTATAAATTTCAAAGTTTAATCATGATTTTTTTATGTTATCTGATAACATTTTCCTGATTTCTTCTACAGGAAGGTTCACACCTAAAATAATGCCTTTTTCATCAAGTAAATAATTGTATGGAATGTTTTCTATTCCCATACTATTTTCCATTTTTTGTTCCTCATCCAATAGGTTCGCCCAGTCTAATTTATCTTTTGCTATGGCAGATATCCATTGCTTTTTATTTTTATCTCTTGAAATTCCGACGATTTCAAAATTAGTATTTGCAAATTGCTGTTTTAAAACAATCAATTCAGGATTTTTTTTCCTGCACGGTGCACACCACGAAGCCCAAAAATCAATGAGTACTATTTTCCCTTTGTAATCTTTCAGGCTGATTAAATTTCCGTCCTGATTTGGTAATTTAAAATCTAAAAAAGGTTTTCCAACAGCATAAACATCTAATTTTTCGATTCCCTTTTGATAGAGTTTGAGATACTGATCGTCTTGTTTGGTAATGTCTAAAAGGGAGTACAAAACAGTAAGCTGCTGTTTGCTCAATATCGGATTTACCAAAGCAAGTTCAGCTAGTATTGCTCCGGTAAATGGATGTGTACGATGTTTACTAAAAAAGACCTTTAATTCTGAATATAATAATGTGGCAAACTCTTTTTTAGCTGAATTCGCCTGATAAAAATTTAAGTACTGCTTTTGTAATTCTAAAGAGTGTGATCCCGTAATTGTATCAATATGCATTGTTTGTATCGATTTTCCATCTTTAACAATTTTCTCTACACTAATGTTGAGGTTTATGACGCTAGTTTCCAAATAGAATTGCGGTGCATTAGCAGCTGATTGTATATAAATTCTGGCTACCACAGTATCTTTTACTGTACCCTTAAACTCAAACTGCTGGTTAATAATCTTTACGCTGTCTTGTAAATCATTATAATATAAATAAGCATAATTATCAGTGATATCACCTTTAATATTTCCTTTTATTGTAAAAGTTTTTAAGTTTGGATTTGCAGCTTTTTGACTATAAAGGGCTGTATTTGCAAAAATGAAAATCAATAGTATCCATTTTGCAGTTTTTAATTTGTATTTCATAAATTTTATAGAGGAAGAACCATTACTATATTAATGATAGTGTTTTTATACTTTTAATTCAGCTTACTATCAGTGTCTTTTATAAATTTAATCAGGCCCTTCATATACGTTTCCTGGTCATCGTACATACTCATATGGCTGCCCTTGTCACAGTAAAGATAAGTTCCGTTTTTAACCTGAGTAGAAATCCATTCCATATGTTTAGGATCCATAGTATCGTATTTTGCGCCTATAGATAAGGTAGGTACCGTAATTTTTGAGAGTTGGTTTTTAATATCCCATTTTTCAAGTTTTCCCGAAATACCAAATTCGCTCGGTCCTTGCATGGTTACATAAAGAGATTCATTAATTTTTCCGAAAGATCGGCTCAACGGTTCCGGCCATGAGCTTATATCCATTTTGATAATATGTTTGGCGTAGAAATTAGGAATCAGCAATTCCATATATTTTGGATTTTTATAATCTTTGTTTTTTTCAATTTCTCTTAATTGGACTACAACCTCTGGATCCATTTCTTTGGCAAGAACATCAGAATATTTACTATAATCGATGGCACTCATCATCATATTGGAAATAATTAAACCTTTAAGATTTTGTTGGTATTTTAATGCATATTCTGCAGCAAGAATACCACCCCATGAATGTCCTAACAAATAAAAATTATCCTTATTAAGATTTAATGCCTGGCGTACTTGTTCAATTTCTTCAACAAAACGTGGCAAATCCCAAAGTGCAGGATCATTTGGGTTGTCAGAATTTCCGGTACCCAATTGATCATAATAAATAAATTCAATTCCTTCCTGAGGAAGGAAACTTTCCATACATTCAAAATATTCGTGTGTGGCTCCCGGACCTCCATTAAGAAGTAATACCTTGATTTTTGGATTATTTCCAATTGTTTTGGTCCATACATTAAATTTGCCTTTGGGAGTTGTAATTTCTACAACTTTGACACCTCCCGTTTTTATTCCTTTAGAATTGTCCTTTAAATAATTATTTTCACTTGAGCTTTCTTTTTGTAACTGACTTTCTTTGTTGCAGGCAGTTAGAAATAAAGTTGTAAAAAGCAATGGAATAATTCTTTTGTAAGTAATCATGAATGTTGTTTTAAATTAATATTCTATTATTGAGCATGTAAATTTATTTTGTATTGAACACTACAAAAAAAGATTAAAAAAATAGCTTAGCTCAGAATGCTAAGCTGCATTTCTATTTGGGCAGCAAGTATCTTTTTATCCGGATACATACGTCTGATGACATTTAATCCGCTCCAGAATGTAACAAGATATCTGCCTAAAATTTCAGGGCTGGTCCGGTTAATTATTTTTCCTTCCTTTTGTGCCTTGTCGATAGCCCAAATGTAGATTTGCTCCATTTCTCTTAAAATAACAAGAGCTTCCTGCTGAAATTTTGTATCGACAAAAGTCATTTCTATAATCGTATTAACTATAAGACATCCCATCAGGTGACTATGAGGTTCAGTTTCCGCAAGCGATCTAAAAAAATCCTTTAATACATCAAGAGGAGAGTCACTTTGAATAAGTTGTTCTTTAAAATTTTTTAAATCATTTCTTCGAAGTTGAAGTGCTTTGGAAAAAAGCTCTTTCTTTCCTCCTTTAAACGTGTTATAAAAACTGCCGCTGCCAATCTGCATTGCTTCAAGCAGATCTTCAAGTGAAGTGGGAGTAAATCCCTTTTCCCAAAAGACAATTTGTGCTTTTCTTAATAGCTCTTCTTCATCTTCTGCGAGGTTAGGGTACGCGGACAAGATAGCTGAATCTACTAAAGAATTACCACAACGAATATTGTTACCTATCCCATTAAGAATTTTCTCACCATAGATACCGAGTTCGTGATAAGATTCAAGATAGTCAGCACTATCAACAATCTTTAAAGAAAGAGACATTTTCGCAACTTCAACAGCTTCTGCA
>SEBM01000195.1 GCA_004296145.1 Flavobacterium sp. | reverse complement strand
AAATAATGATATATTAGCTATACAAATAAAGTTAACTGCTTTTTTATGAAAAGACAATACGGAATATATTTTGTTTTTTTGTTTTTTGCAATTGGTTGTAAAAAGACACCAGTAGACAAACTGGAAATTAAAAAAGATACTTTTAAAAGTACAACCAATATAGTAAAAACTATAGGTGATACAACTGCTAAAGTTTCAAAAAAGGAAAATAGGTATGTTAATAATATTACTGATATTTCAAAAGACTCAATTATTGCCTGTAGGTATTTTGAATTAATGTATTCGACAAATGGCGCAAAAACTTGGAAAAATATTAAAACATCATTGATGTTTAAAGATATAACTTTTACTGATAAAAAGATTCTTGTTGGAATTGATAGTTGGGTAGGAATTCACGAATCGGATTACTCTCGAATACATATTTCAAAAGATTTTGGAAATTCTTGGGAAACAATAACTTTTGATACTAGAAAATTTTTTCCAATGGAAATAATTTCAAATCCAAAGGAGCAGCTTTATGTTCGTACAGTTGAAAACAAAGTCTACAAATTTCAAGGGACTGATTATAAGAAAGATTGGGTATATGTAAAAACGATACCAGAAACGGAATATACAAGAGATATAGTTGATTATCCATATGGTATCAATGATGAAAGTGATAACGTGAAGCTTTATAAAAAAAGCAAGAATAAAACGGACACGTTGGTTTACTTAGATTTATGTATTGAAGCTAGAGAAATAGTTCAAAAAGATAAAGTGGTACATATTTCAGGAACTGGAATAGATAAAAAAACTAGTAAACAATATGGATATTACGGGCAGTTAATAGGTGATAAAACATTGAAACAATATAAACTCCCAGGTTGGTTTACAAATATTAAAAAAACCAAATTTAATGTATATATCATGTGTGAAGATGGGTTGTATATTCTAAAAGATGGAAAAATAAAACAGTTGTACTAAGTCTAGTAAAAAAATAAGATAACTTTGTTTAGTTCTCTTCATTAAAAAATTGTTGTAACTCCAAATAAGTCAACTTATTTTAGGACGAGACAAAACATAAAAAAGCCTATTTCAAAGCGAAATAGGCTTTTTCAGTGACCGCGGAGGGGTTCGAACCCCCAACCCTCAGAGCCGAAATCTGATATTCTATCCAGTTGAACTACGCGGTCGGTTTGATTTATGATTTTAGACTGTAGATTTTAGATTTACATTAATAATCTACAGTCTAAAATCTAAAATTATATTTTAAGATAATAGTTTTTTAACTATAGAAGAAATAGTTTTTCCTTCAGCAGTTCCGCCTAGTTGGGCAGAGGCTAATCCCATAACTTTACCCATAGAAGCAATTCCTGAAGCTCCGGTTTCAGCTATGATTTTAGCAATTACAGCTTCAACTTCTTCTTCGCTTAATTGTGCAGGTAAGAATTTCTCGATTACAGCTACTTGCGCTAATTCTGGCTCAGCCAAATCAGGACGGTTTTGTTCTGTAAAAATTCTTGCGCTTTCTTTACGTGTTTTCACAAGTTTCTGAAGCAATTTAACTTCATCGTCTTCTGTTAATTCTTCTTTAGATCCTGATGCTGTTGCAGCCAATAACATTTCAGATTTAATGGCTCTTAATGCTTCTAATGCTACTGTATCTTTTGCTCTCATGGCGGTTTTGATCTCGTCCATGATTAATGTTTGTAAACTCATTTTTATTTTTTATTTAAACAAGCAGTGCTTATAAATTGATATAATTTTGAAAAATTGAATCTCTTTAAAATCCAAAATTCTTTTTATTGCTCAAAAGAAAGTCAAATTCTGAAATTCTGTGCGAAGATAAAAAAAATAACCCGAAAATTAAATCCAATTTTCGGGTTATCCTATTATTATGATTGTAATATTAATCTACGTTGTCGTGCAAAAATGAATTATTTGAACGCAATTGCAAATCATTATTACTGTCAGTACCAACAGATATTCTTGAATTGGTTGTATTTGACTGATTGTTTGAAAGATCTATACCTAATCTTTTGTAAGCAGGCTCTTTTTCAAGTTCATCAATTCTCGAAACGTTATTATGGAATTTATAATTAAATTCTTTTAGTTTCTTTCTTCTTTCTTCCGCTCTTAAGCGTAATGTTTCTTCAATAGTTAATTCCATTGGAGAAGCAGTATCTACAGTTGTGTAGGCTGGCTCCTGAGCAAAATCAACTCTTGGTTTTAGCGTAATATTTAATTCTTCAGGAACTACATCTTCAACCACTTTTTCAACTGGTTTTGATGCAATTAAATCGTTTTCCACTTCCATGTACTCTTCCAGAGAATATTTGATAATTCCGTTATCAGAAAGTTCTGTCACAGGAACAAATTGCACAGGATCGTTAACTTTTATATTACGTGTTTCGTTTGTCAATTCAAACAAAATCTTAGTATCTTCAACAACCGGTTCTTTTCTAACTTCTGGTTCTGTTGCTCTGAAAAGAGGTAAATCAAATGAAAAAGTAGTTTGCTCTTCTTTTTCAAAAACTCTTTGCTGAACAGGTTTCACTTCCTGAAAAGCCTGAACTTCCGGAGTTGAAATTTTAAAATCAATATCTGTAATTGGCGAAACAATTTCAAAAGTTACATCCAGGTTTTTGATAAACTCAGACATTACTACCAATTCTTCCTGATTGATTGTTGGTGCAACCGGAGCTACAGCAACTGGTGTATTTATTACGGGAGCAACCACCGTATCTTCCATTAAGTCAAAAACAATTTTAGGCTCTGTAGGAGCTGTCGGTGTTTCTGCATTTACATCAAAAGAAGTAAGAGATCTGTTCGTTAGATTATGAACACTTCTTTGCTCATCTTCTAATGTATGAATGATTTTTTTAGGTTCTGTGTTTACGATTTCGTTTTGTTGTTCAACATCAAAACCTGTCGCAATAATAGTTACGGCAATAGCTTCACCAAGAGTTTCGTCTTCACCAACTCCCATGATAATATTGGCATTGTAACCCGCCTCAGCCTGAATATGATCGTTGATTTCTCCGATCTCATCAAGTGTGATTTCATTAGATCCAGAAACGATAAGCAACAATACGTTTTTGGCTCCTGTAATTTTGTTGTCGTTTAACAACGGAGAATCCAATGCAGTAACAATAGCATCTTTTGCTCTGTTTTCACCCGAAGCAACAGAAGACCCCATGATCGCAGTTCCACTGTTTGCTAAAACAGTTTTTGCATCACGTAAATCGATATTTTGAGTATAGTGGTGCGTAATTACTTCAGCAATACCTCTTGAGGCTGTTGCCAAAACTTCATCCGCTTTTGAGAATCCGGCTTTGAAGCCAAGATTTCCGTATACTTCTCTTAATTTATTATTATTGATTACAATTAATGAATCGACTTGCTTGCGCAATTTCTCGATTCCTAAAAGTGCTTGTTCCTGACGTACTTTCCCTTCAAATTGAAACGGAATTGTCACGATACCAACAGTTAGAATTTCTCTTTCTTTTGCCAATTGCGCAATTACGGGAGCTGCACCTGTACCGGTTCCTCCACCCATACCAGCGGTAATAAATACCATCTTAGTACCACGCTCTAACATTTTTTCAATTTCAGAGATACTTTCAATAGCAGATTGTTGCCCAACGTCAGGATTTGCTCCTGCACCAAGACCTTCTGTTAAATTTACTCCTAATTGAATTTTATTTGGTACAGCACTGTTTTGAAGTGCTTGTGAATCTGTATTACAAACGATAAAATCTACCCCTTTAATACCTTGCTTGAACATGTGGTTTATGGCATTACTTCCGCCTCCACCGACACCTATTACTTTGATTACATTTGACTGATTTTTTGGTAAATCAAATGAAATACTTCCAAATTCTGAGTTGCTCATCATCTTTTTGGTTTTGAAATTTTTATTAAATACATTTTTTACTTCCTGACTTGGGGCAAAAAGTAATCCTACTCGGCTTATAATTTATTATGCTACTCTATTATTCTGCGTTGTCTAAAAAATCTTTGATTTTATCGACATATCGATCAAAAAATGATCGTCTTATTTTTGTTTCTGTAGATTCATCTTTGCCTGATTTATTTGAAACATTGTTTCTAATTTCTCTCGGCTCATCAATAGTTTCTACTCTTTCAACGTAGTTTTCTTCAACTTCGTATCGCTGTTGTACCGGTTGTTGCGGCTGCGTATTTACATTTCTGTAGACCACTTTTGGCTGTTCATTTACAAGTTCCATTCTAACAGCACTTTGAGTACTATTTTCGATACTGTTCATTACCAAACCAACTGCAGTAGCAAATAACGGACTTGAAATTTCTTCGCTTGAATTTCCTGCCAGATGCTCATTTGGGTAACCGATTCTGGTATCCATCCCTGTAATGTACTCTACTAATTGTTTAATGTGTTTTAGTTGAGCGCCACCACCGGTAAGAACAATTCCTGCAATTAATTTTTTACGCGGATCTTCGTGACCGTATGCTTTGATTTCTGCAAAAACCTGTTCTACAATTTCCACCACACGTGCGTGGATAATTTTAGATAAGTTTTTTAGCGAAATCTCTTTTGGTTCTCTGCCTCTTAAACCAGGAATAGAAACAATTTCGTTGTCTTTATTTTCTCCCGGCCATGCAGAACCGAATTTTATTTTTAAAAGCTCAGCTTGTTTTTCAATAATAGAACATCCTTCTTTAATATCTTCTGTAATTACATTTCCTCCAAAAGGAATTACAGCAGTATGGCGAATGATTCCATCTTTAAAAATCGCTAAATCTGTTGTTCCGCCACCAATATCGATAAGTGCAACACCAGCTTCTTTTTCTTCCTGACTTAAAACCGCATCCGCAGAAGCCAACGGTTCTAATGTTAATCCTGATAATTCGATTCCTGAACTCTGGATACATCTTCCCACATTTCTGATTGAAGAAGCCTGCCCTACCACAACGTGAAAACTAGATTCCAGTCTTCCGCCATACATTCCGATTGGTTCTTTAATTTCAGATTGCCCGTCGATTTTAAATTCCTGTGGCAAAACGTGAATAATTTCTTCTCCCGGTAACATCGCCAGTTTATTAACCTGATCGATCAAAAGCTGAATATCTTTTTCACCAATTACTTCCTCAGGATTACTACGGCTGATGTAATCTGTATGCTGAATACTTCTGATGTGTTGACCGGCAATACCAACCACTACATCTTTTATTTTATAACCTGAATTATTTTCTGCTTCAAGTATCGCTTGCTGAATAGATTGAATAGTTTGCGTAATGTTATTTACAACACCACGTGCAACACCTAAACTTTTGGATTTACCAATACCCAAAATTTCAAGTTTACCATACTCATTCTTCTTGCCTATCATGGCAACTATCTTTGTCGTTCCAATATCTAGACCTACTGCAATGTTATCTTTTTCCATTTTCTATTATTTTGTGCAAACTACTTGTTCCGTAAACCTAAGGTCAATCTTATTGTATTTATATAACGAACTATCTAAAACTGCTTTTTGAAAAAAGGCTTTATAGTTTCTAAATTTCTTATCAACATTCATCGTTCTTCCAAAATCGATGAAGTAATCGTAATTTCTATTAAACATTTTTAAGCTACCATTAGGCATAATTTGGATTGCAATGATGTTTTTTTTCAAAAACGCATCGTCATAAATTGTGCGAAATAGGGCAGCTAAATCTTCGTTATTTTTTTCATTTATTGTCCCAGAAACAAGCGGAACATGCGCTGTAAAATTGTCTGATAAAGGCATTTTATTACCCTCATAGTCAATATAAAAAGACCTGTTGCCATCATAAATACGGGCAATCGGAGTCTTCTGTTTTACTATTGCTTTTAGAACACCGTCGATACTTACAAAAACATCTGACTTCTCAATCATGTCTTGCGTATCAAGGTTTTTTTCTATCTTATTCAAATCTACTTCATCTTTTCGGATACTGGAAGCGTCTTTTTTATTTTCTATCAACAATTTATTAACTATTTCCGGTCTTACAAAAAGCGTATTTTCCCCTACAAAAACAACGGTAGATTTTTTTAATTTTCTATTCCCATTTCGATGCTGCGCGAACGAGTACAAAAAAAGTACAAGCCCAAAAATGAGAAGTAATCGAATATTTGTCCAATTAAATATTTTCATTTAGCATTTTTTTAATTGATGGAACCATTTCACCAATATCACCAGCTCCTATTGTTACAATTATTGGTGCGTCGCTGTCTTTAATCAACTCCAATAACTCACTTTTTGCAACAATTCTTTTGTTCAAATTTGTCATTTTGCCTAACAGCCACTCTGATGTAACTCCTTCCATCGGAAGCTCGCGTGCCGGGTAAATATCCATTAAAAACACTTCATCAAATTGCGATAAACTCTCGGCAAAACCATCAGCAAAATCTTTAGTTCTGCTGAATAAATGAGGCTGAAAAACCGCCAGTACTTTACGATCCGGATACAACTCCCTAACCGCCTGATGTACAGCATTTATTTCTGTCGGATGATGTGCATAATCATCTATGTAAACCAATTGATCTGTCTTGATCTGATAAGAAAAACGTCTTCTGATTCCGTTGAATGAGCCAATGGCTTTTGCAATAGATTCGGTTGGGGTACCATATGTTTTAGCCATTGCAATAGCCATCAATCCATTCATTAAATTATGTTTTCCGGGTAATCCGAAACGTAAATTTGTAATGGTTTCTGATGGTGTCTGCACATCAAAAACATAATTGGCATTTTCTATACGAATATTAAACGCCTTGTATACCGCCTCCTCATTTATAGCACATTGCATTCCGTCAAGAGGCAATTCTTTTGTTATAAACAGATTCTTTTTATTTTCAACTTTATTCGCAAATTCTACAAAAGAAGCTTCGATAGCTTCGCTTGTTCCATAGATATCCAGGTGATCTGCATCCATAGATGTCACACAGGCAATATTTGGGTGAAGGTGCAAAAACGATCTGTCAAATTCATCTGCTTCAACAACAGTAACCGTTTTTCCGTTTCCGATTAAATTAGAATTGTAATTTTCTACAATTCCACCCACAAAAGCAGTAACATCTGCTCCGCTTTCGTGCAAAATATGTCCTAAAATACTTGATGTCGTTGTTTTTCCGTGTGTACCGGCAACAGCAAAACAAAAAGTATCTTTTGTAATGATTCCTAAAACCTCTGCACGTTTTTTAATTTCGTAATTTCTTTCGATAAAAAAGTTCCACTCCGAATGTGTTTTTGGCACTGCCGGTGTA
This sequence comes from Flavobacterium sp., assembly GCA_004296145.1. Taxonomy (GTDB): domain Bacteria; phylum Bacteroidota; class Bacteroidia; order Flavobacteriales; family Flavobacteriaceae; genus Flavobacterium. Next base: position 234 of record SEBM01000195.1, on the reverse strand, counting down.
AAAATCACCAGTGTATTCTCTACATAATAGTCCTTCGGAATCAAACCAATATTATCTTCAAAATGAATATCAATACCACTTTCAATTAATTCACTTGTCAGCATTGATGGCGTTTTATCGTAACCTGAAACCTGTTTTCCAATATATTTGAAATAACGGGCCAGTGCACTCATTCCGATGCCTCCAATACCAATAAAATAAACGTTTTGTATTTGATTTAAATTCATTTTAATT
>SEBM01000770.1 GCA_004296145.1 Flavobacterium sp. | reverse complement strand
TTTACAAGATCTTCCAAAGTTATTATTTGTTGGAAATCAGTTTAATACTATAGCGTAGAATCCAAAATATATAAGTTATTAGATTAATCAGCTGTTTTTAGCAATTTCAATTGCGGTTCTTTGTCTTTGTTGAGGTCTTCTAAAAATTTTTTGAACAAATCAGCATTCGCATCTTTGTCTTCACGCTTATTGATATAACTTAAAAACAAAGATTCTTTACTATGTCCAGTAATATTTATCAGAATAGCTGTCGGTACTTTCTTGTAGTAATTAGTAGCAAATGAACGCCTAAAACAATGTGAAGTTATTAGTTCATACTTAGGATAAAAACCCAATTCTTTGCGATTGGTTTCAATATTTAACTTTGTTCCTTTTACAACCTCAACTATTTCTGCCAATTTACAAACTACTTTGATAATATCATTTAGTTTTTGATGCTGTATTTTTTTAGGAAAATTATATAAAACCATATCTGCAACATAAGGAGAAACAACACTAACTGTCACACTTTTATTAGTCTTCTGTTGTAGTATATCGATATAAATTGATTTTCCATCATATCTTATATCCTCTAATTCAATATTCAATAAATCGCCTCCACGCTGACCTATCTCACAACCTAATAAAATCCAGTTTCGAGCATTATTTAATGAATCTGTTGTTATTGCCAGACGGTTTGTCAATTCTGGATTATCCTTTTTGAATTTATTCAAAAAGTCCTGATTACTAAAATCTGCATTTTTAATCTGCTCTAATTCATCAAATGACAAAGTTTGAATGTAACGATCATTATCTGATTCTCTAAAATTTTGAATAGTTTTTGAAAAAGAAGTAGTTTCTATTTCATTCTCTCCCGCATCTTTACAAACAGTTTTTAAAGCTTCCAATAACCTTCCTGAATAATTAGTAGAATACATTTTATCGTTTATCAACCAATTGGTTAATTTATCAATAAAAGGTTTTGTTATTTCACTAAAATGAATTTGTCGTTTCAAATGTGTTTCATATTCCAACATCCTGTTTTTAAAAATTTTATAATTTTTAATTGTAGCAGGTTTTAATCCAATTGTTACATTTCCATTAGAAACTACTTTGCGTGTATTTGCATTGTCAATGATATACTGAATATAATTTACTAATAAACCTGCATCAGTTTGGACAACTTTACTAAAACATTCGTTAATGTTCTTTTCGAGCCAATATGAATCTATTAGAATACCTTTAGATAAATCTTTGTTAAGTCTATTCAAAACAAATGTTTCAAGTTTTTTAAGATTGTTAGATAATATCTTATTATCAGCGTTATTCTGTTTTGGTAAATTAGTTGCTTCGCTCCAATCTTTAGGATTTATAGTAAATCCTGTACTTAGCTCTAAAAACTTATTACTCCTACCTGTTGAAAGGTAAATTTTTATCGAAACATTCTTGTTTGCCTTACTCCTCAATCTAAATTTTACTGATGCCATTCTTTATTTTTAGTTTCTACTTTTTCAAACAAACAAATATATCAAAATGTTTGGCATCTTTTTAAATTTGCCAAACATTTGCCAAACACTTTTTCTATTTCATTCTACTTAATTATAT
>SEBM01000769.1 GCA_004296145.1 Flavobacterium sp. | reverse complement strand
GATCATAACATGGATTAAAAGTATTTGTTAAAGCAATCTTACTCTGTATATACATATTCTACCTAAGCTCTTAATTATATATAGGTTTTGTTAGTTTTTCTTTTTAAAATGTATTGTGCTTCGATTATGCCAAGAATTGTAATGGTTTACTTCCTAAATATAGCTTTAGCTTTTATGCGAAATTATAGGCAATTCCAGATAAAAACTTTAGCGATGAAAGCTTTTATTTAATATGATATTTATCAATTTTAAAGTTAAGAATTGCCTAAAAATTATTGTTGAGAAAATTACAGGTACTGCAATAAATTATTCCTTTGGTAGAGACATTATTTTTCGGCTTACTTTTAGATGGAGTGTCGTTTTTTTTATATAAATCAGTATTTTCAAAAATTTTACCACTTTCTGAATCATTTAAAAATTTCTTCACAGTATGTTCTGCCATAGACCTCAAGAAAGATAATATTTCCGAAGCTTCATCTAACGTAACATTCATTCCCTCCTCAGTTAACATTTTACGTGCTCTCTCAGGAGTAATATTATTTTTTTTCTTTTGACTTTGCATCTGTTAATTATTTTGTAACTCAAATATAATCAATTTTATACATGCATTTTATGTCGGTTTACTTGTTATGTAGAGTGACCCTTACTGCACAATTTACATACCATTTTATGAATGATTTAAAGAAATTAGCTCACTTTTCTACTGATTTGTAAGATAATTATTTTATTTTTTTGTTTTGAAGCGGTTTGTATGTATCGTAGAGGCTTAATAGTGTCTATAAGAAATTGATAATGAATTTAGTTGCCAGAATGAGAAATAATGATTTTCTGAGTGATTCTTGCACTATCGGCCGTCATGAATATTGCCATGTATACCCCAGAGCTTAATCCTGAAGTTGAAAAACTAAAGTTTTGTTCGGCGCCTAAATTATCTTTTGAAATAATAGATTTTCCAAGAATATCATAAAGCCTAAATGATTTCATAATTTCATTATTTGGATTTGTGGCATTTAAGACTTGGTTTTTATTGTCCTGACTAATAAAAAAATTACTTCTGAGGTTATTATTTGTTCCCAATGTTCGATTATTGGTAAAACTTATTTTAAACCGTTCTGAATCTTTTCCGGGTGCAACTACAACCTGATATGAAGTGTTTCTAATATCATGGTAAGACATATCAAGTGAATCGTATATATAAATTGGCTGTGTATCATCAAAACCATCAGTTTGAGAGATATAAAATTTAAATTTTGTACTTACAGCTGCTTTTACTGAGAGTGGAATTTTTTTATATAAATTGAAATTAAGTACCTGAATTACGTAATCTTCATTTTCAATCCAAAAAGAAATATCCTGAGGAAAATCTCCATCCATATTTTTTGCATCAATGCCAATATCGACGCCGTCTGTTGCTTCAGGATCAAAAACTAATGTAAGCTGTCTTGTAAGCTCATCGTTAATTACAGTATTGAGCTTAAAATAAGGAATTAGGGGAGGCGGGGGAGGTGGTCCATCATAATCGGCACCAGTAGTTATTTGGGAAAAACTTTGAAAAGAAAGCAAAAAGATAGTTGAAACGGTCGC
>SEBM01000194.1 GCA_004296145.1 Flavobacterium sp. | reverse complement strand
GGCAAAGACCGGTTTTGGTGACGGACCCGCTGCTCCCGGATTTGATGACCGTGCCTGGAGAAAATTAGATCTTCCGCACGATTGGGCTGTTGAGCAGGCTTTTAACGAAAAAGCAAGTTTCAGCCACGGATTTAAAGCCACCGGAAAAGGTTTTCCTGAAAAAAGTATTGGTTGGTACCGAAAAAAAATCAACATTCCGAAAACAGATCTTGGACGTATTATTTCGCTAAAATTTGATGGCGTTTTTAGAAACTCAAAAGTTTGGTTTAATGGTCATTACCTCGGAACAGAAGAAAGCGGATACAACGGTTTTGAATACGATGTAACGGCTTATGTAAATTACGGAAGCGAAAACACGATTGTCGTTCGTGCCGATGCTTCAATGGAAGAAGGCTGGTTTTATGAAGGTGCAGGGATTTACAGACACGTTTATCTGCAGAAAACAAATCCGGTTCATGTTGTACAAAACGGAACTTATGTAACTTCAGAAATTCAGAATAATGATGCAGTAGTTACGGCTGAAGTTACCATCGAAAATAAAGGAAACTATAAAGGTTCGATTGAAATTGTACAAAATATTCTGGATGCTTCAGGAAATCAAATCGCGACAATTTCTGAAAATATAAATGCACCGGATTTTTATAAAACCGCAAAACATACTTCAAAACTAAATGTAAAAAATCCATTATTATGGGATATTGATTCTCCGAATTTATATCGATTGTCAACTCAAATTAGGCAAAATAATCAGATTTTGGATCAATATGACACTTCTTTCGGAATAAGAACAATTCAATTTGATCCTGAAAAAGGTTTCTTTTTGAATGGAAAAAACATCAAACTTCAGGGAACAAACAACCATCAGGATCATGCGGGTGTTGGAGCTGCAATTCCGGATGAGTTACAATATTTCAGAATTCAGAAACTTAAAGAAATGGGTTCGAATGCTTATCGTTGTTCGCACAACCCACCAACACCAGAATTACTTGAGGCTTGTGACAAACTTGGAATGCTGGTTATTGATGAAACCCGTTTAATGGGAATTAACGATTATCATCTGAATGATTTAAAACGAATGATGGAACGTGATCGAAATCACCCAAGTATTTTTTGCTGGTCGGTTGGAAATGAGGAATGGAATATTGAAGGAAATAGTACCGGCGAACGCATTACAAATGTGATGCAGGGTTTTGCAAAAAGTATTGATCCGACAAGACCTGTAACAGTAGGAATCAGCAGCGGTTTTAAAAGCGGAATTTCATCTGTTGTAGAAATTATGGGTTACAATTATCTCGGAAACGGAGATATTGATGCACACCGAAATGAGTTTAAACAACAACCCGGAATGGGAACAGAAGAAGGTTCAACGTTTGCAACACGCGGCGTTTATTTTTCTGATGATGCCAAACATTATCAAAGTGCTTACGATAAAAAACCGCGTCCGTCTTTTTACAGTATTGAAGAAGGCTGGAAATTTTATGCAGAAAGGCCTTATCTCGCGGGAATGTTTATCTGGACAGGTTTTGATTATCGAGGCGAACCAACTCCGTATGGCTGGCCGTCGGTTACGTCTTATTTTGGAATGATGGATGTTTGCGGTTTCCCGAAAGACAATGTTTTTTATCTAAAATCATGGTGGGGAAAAGAACCGGTTTTGCATTTATTACCACATTGGAACTGGGCCGGAAGAGAAGGTAAAGAAATTGACGTCTGGGCCTATTCGAATTGTGATGAAGTTGAACTTTTTCTCAACAAAAAAAGCCTCGGTAAAAAGAAAATGGAACGTCTGGGACATTTAGAATGGAAAGTAAAATACACGGCAGGAACTCTCGAAGCGGTTGGTTATAAAGACGGAAAAAAAATACTTTCAGATATTCAGAAAACAACTGAAATCGAAGAAAATATAAAATTAACGGCGCACAAAAAAACACTTTCTAACGCCGATATTGCTATTGTTACAGTTGAAGTGACTGACAAAAAAGGACTTCATGTACCGAATGCAAATGACGAAATTATATTTGATATAAAAGGAGGAAAGATTATTGGAGTTGGAAATGGAAATCCGACCTCTTTGGAAAAAGATAAATTTTTGGATGAAATAAATTTGGCTCCAATTACAAATTTTCAGGAACGAAAAGCAACAACCGCAGAGGTTTCCAAACAATTATCAGCCAATACTGAAGAAGGCTGGAAAGAAGCTTTTAAAGACAGAGATTATAAAAATCAGGCACCGTCGTATGCATATCGCGGTCAGTTTGAATTAAAAAATAATTTAAAAACAAATATTGTTACTTTCTTTTATAAAAAAATCGGATTGGAATCTACGATTTTCGTAAACGGAAATATACTGACACCAAGTGCCGAAGATCCTGATAAATATGTTTTAAATTATGGTATTTTAAGACAAGGAAAAAACACAATTCACATTGTTGCCAAACCACTTCAGAAAGAAAAAGAATGGGACGTTTTAAACACCGATCCCGGAATTATTCAGGTCATAACGCCATCAGAACCTTGGAAACGTAAACTTTTTAATGGCTATGCTCAGGTAATCGTTCAAACAGACGGCAGCGGAAATGATATTACTCTTACGGCTACAGGAAAAAAAATGAAAGATGGAGTTTTGAATATCAGTTTTAAGAAATAGTATTTTTGTTTTTATAGTTTAAGGTTTCTCCCGAAGCTTCGGGATCAAGTTTCAAGATTTGTATTTTTCTAATAATCTTGTCATTCCGACGGAGGAGGAATCTTCGTTAGAAACTCCGCAAAGTATATAAATTTTTGATTATGATTGTCGAGCTACTTGCGAAGATTCCTCCTTCGTCGGAATGACAAGATTGTGCATAAACAGGAGTAACATATGCGACTTTTCCACAAAGTGTGTCATTTCGACGAAGGAGAAATCACATAAAGTTATTCCAGCATTGTGCTTACGTGATGTGATTCCTCCTCCGTCGGAATAACAAGATTTCGCAAAAGCTGAAAAGTCAAAGAGTGTTTCCACAAAGTGTGTCATTTCGACGAAAGAGAAATCACATAAAGTTATTCCAGCATTGTGCTTACGTGATGTGATTCCTCCTTCGTCGAAATGACACAATAGTGTGAAACCTGAAACCAAAAAAACTTAGTTAATACCTTTCTTATAAACCAATTTCCATCCGTTTTTGTCTTTCAGATAAGTTTCAATAACAGAAACGTTTTTAGCATCTTTTCCTTGTAATTTAATTACTTCGATATAAGTCAGAACCGCTGTATTTTCATTTGAAGAAACAATTCTGAAATCTTCTGCGGTCAAAGATTCTATTTTTTCTTTCGGATTGGTAATGTACTTTTCTATAAAATCTTTTTTGTTATAATCATTACCATCAACAGATTGCAATACAAAATTAGAAGCTAAATATTGATTTGTCAGATCTGATTTTCCTTTTACAATATCACTCAATAAATCATTTTCCTGTTTTGATAAAAGTCGTAACAAAGGTTCTTCTTTGATGTATTTTGTAAATTCATAAACAGAAACAGGACCGTTGTGCGTTGGATAAAGTGTTTTTACATTATTTTCCAAAGCAATTTTTTCAATCACTTTCAGGTTTTGATCGGCAAGCTGTTTGTTTTCGTGATAAAAATGTTCTCTTACATGATGATTATCAGGAGCAAGTCCGCCGCCTTGTGCTTTGAAGGTTCCCAGAAAAGCATCGCCAACAAAAAGATTATCACCAATTAAAACCAATAAATCGCCGGGAGTATGTCCGCCTTTTATCGGAATGATTTTACCATTTACACCGTATTTTGAAAGGTCAACAGTATTTTCGATAAGAACATCAGGAGTAAAAGGCTGATAATTTAGATCAGTGTAAGGACGAAGACGCGTTCCCCAAATACTAACGTCTTCAGATTTACTTAATTCCGTTTTACCAGAACTAAATTTATCTAAATCGGCTTTGCTTCCGGCGATTTTAATTTTATAGGTTTGTTGAAGGAATCGGGCATTTCCTGCGTGATCTCCGTGCCCGTGTGTGACAATTGCCAGAGAAATGTTTTCGGGTTTAAAACCCAGTTTTTTAATAGAATTTACCAAACTATCCTGATAACCCGGAACTGGAACGCCGGTTTCAATCAATACAAGTTTTTCTGAATTGCCTTTTACAAGATACGCTTCGGTAAAATAATTCTGGATATGGAAAACCTGAGTTTTTTGATTTTGTGCGGTGGCATTAAATCCTAAAGAAAGGAGCAGTAAAAACAATAAAGAAAAACGTTCTGTATTGTTGTGAAAAATTGTTGTTTTCATTTTTATTTTATTAAAATTATTTGTCTCTATTGACAATGCAAATCTGGGACAGAATAAGAAAAATAAAAATGAACTGGTTTAGGAAATAAGGTTGAACTGGTTTAACTTTTTGATGTTTTGCCGTTTCTGATTTTGCTTAAATATTCGGTACTAAAACCCAAATACTAAGCCAGAGCATATTGAGGGACACGTTTTGCAATTGCCGAGTATTTGCTCATAAATTCGTCATAACGTTCTTCGGCGGTTTTTGTGAAATTAGATAAGAGTCTTTTTTGCTGAAATGCTAATGAACGTTGCGTTATAATGCGTTCGAATTTTTCAAGTTTTGGAATTTCGGCCAAAAACTTTTGTTCGTCTTCATACGCGATCTGAATCAGGACAGAATCTTCAAGCGCTTCTACAAACAAAGTGGCTGGTTCCTGATAAATTAAACTGCTGTAATCAGAAATCCACCAATCTTCAATAGCAAAAGATAGAGTATGTTCTTTGCCTTCATTGTCTACCAAATATCCTCTAAAAGCGCCTTTTACAACATAACTTTTATGTTGGCATACAAAACCCGGTTGTACAATAAATTGTCTTTTTTTGACTTTGGTGATTTTCAAATAAGTCGCCAGATGATTTTTTTCTTCATCTGTTAAGGCAACATATCTTTCTATATAATGTATTACGGGCAGTAAATCTTCCATTCAGCAAAGATAAAATAAAATCAAATTCCAAAGCTTAAATTCCAAATTCCAATTTTGTCAGCTTGAATTTTACAATTCAAAATGTTCGAATTCACTTATTGGAATTTGGAATTTTTCGATTGAAATTTAAATTTTATTTTTTTTTGTTTGAATTTCATAACTTTGCCTTATGAATGAATATCCTACTTCTCAGCCAATTGACTTTAATACTTCTGAATTAAAACTGAAAGGTTTTAAAGTATATCAGATAGGAACCGATTGCAGCGTTATACCGACTTACAATCGCAGGGATTTTTACAAAATCAGTATTAGTACCGGCCAGAGTCTTATTCAATATGCAGACAGGGGAATAGAAACAAACGGAACCACTTTGTTTTTTGGAAATCCGCATATTCCGTATGCATGGGAGTTACTTTCTCCTTCTTATAATGGATTTGCCTGTGTTTTTACCGAAGAATTTTTAAAGGTAAACGATCGTTCAGAAAGTCTTCACGAATGCCCTTTGTTTAAAATCAGCGGAACTCCGATATTTTATTTATCACCTGAGCAAAAGAGTTTTATAACGTCTTTGTTTCAGAAAATGATTGTCGAACAGGATACTGATTATGTTTTTAAAGATGATTTGATGCGAAATTATATCAATCTGATCATTCATGAATCCATGAAAATGCAGCCTTCAGAAAACTTCTTTAAACATAAAAATGCTTCTTCGAGAATTACATCTTTATTTTTGGAACTTTTAGAAAGACAATTCCCGATAGAAACTAAAGATCAGCCACTTTTATTAAAAACGCCTCAGGATTATGCGCAAAATCTGGCTGTACATGTCAATCACTTAAATCGTTCTGTAAAAGAAATTACCGGAAAATCTACTACCGCACACATTACCGAGAGAATTATCGGCGAAGCAAAAGCGTTATTGCAACACACAGATTGGAGTGTTGCCGATATCGGATTTTCGCTGGGATTTGAATATCCGAGTTATTTTAATAATTACTTCAAAAGGCTTACAGGAACGATTCCGAAATCGTTAAGAATGTAAATTGTTTGAAATTCTTAATTTTTTGTTTGAATTTTATTATTTCTGATTATGGTTACTGATGTAAATTTGCATTCAGATAATTCATCTTATATCAGATTTTTTGCTGACTAAATTCTACTTCATAAGCAGACTCTTTGCTTCATTTAGTTTTAGCAATTATAAAAATAAAAGCTTTATAACCATTTAAAGCAAAACGGTATTACTCAAATAAATTTTAAAATAAAAACAAACTCAATTTAATAACTAATTTTATGTCAGCAAAATACACAACAGTTACTGAAGAAGGTAAAATTCCGAATACGTATATGACCGGAAATGTTTCTTATAAAAAACAAACCAGCGATATACATCCGCAAAATACAGTTATAAAAGATGTTGCTTTTGAAACGGGTTCAAGAAGCAACTGGCACATCAATTCCAGTTTACAAATGCTGATCGCAACAGACGGAATTGGATATTATCAGGAAAGAGGCAAAGCAATACAATTGGTTCATAAAGGTCAGGTATTGACTATTTTGCCGGGCGTAGAGCATTGGTATGGCGCCACGCCTTTCAGCAGATATGCTCATATAGCCATCATTACAGAAATCGACAAAGGCTCCGGAATCTGGTTAGATAGTGTAACGGATGAGGAGTATAATTCTTTTTAAAAAAGGTTCAAAGGTTCAAAGTTACAGAGGCTCAAAGTTATAAAGACACAGAGTTTTTTACTACACCAACCTTTGAACCTCTGTAACTTTGAACCTTTGTACCTTAAGAAAAAAAATAAACCCCCTAAACATTGCTGTTTAGGGGGTTCCCCAAAAAAAAATACCAATACCAATTCTATTTCTTTTCTAAATTTTGCTTAAGCATTTTAGCATGTTCTAAGTGTGCTGTAAGGCCTGCAATATTATTAGATGCCCACATTTTGACATCCTGATCTGTAGCGTTTTCAGATGCTTTTTTAAGTTTTTCAATTGCTTTTTCGTGGCCATCGACCATCATGTCAGCAAATTTCTTGTCAAAATCTACACCTGTTTTTTCGTTTAGTTTATTATATTCATCCTGACCTTCTTCAGTTAAAGCGGTTGGAAGCGTAAAGTTTTTTGTTTTAGCCAGAGCACTAACTTCAGAAGCAGATTTAGTATGCTCTTCTACAAGCATTTTACCAAAACTTTTTACTTCAGGGTTTGTACTTTTTGTCTGAGCTAATTTTCCGATTTCGATTTCAGCCAAATTAGTTTCAGCGATATCTACTAAATATTGAGAATCATCTTCTTTAGAATCTATAGAGTCAAATTTTGCTTCATTACTATCTTCAGCAACTTCTTTTGGATCTTCTTGTTTAGTTTCGTTTTTGCAGGAATTTAGGAATATAATGATTAGTCCGGCGCCTAAAATAACTTTTCCTGCTAATAGTAACTTTTTCATGATTTGTTGGTTTAAATGTTTAATGTAAAAGTATTTAGAAGCTGAAAGAAATGTTTTACATCATTTTTTAAT
>SEBM01000193.1 GCA_004296145.1 Flavobacterium sp. | reverse complement strand
GTATTTATATTTGCTTATGCAGAATATAATTTGGGAGATGATTTATTTATAAAAATCTTATTAGATCGATATCCGAAGCATAATTTTTATTTAGTAGCAGAACAAGATTATAATAATATTTTTGAGAACTATGATAATATTACCATAGTTCCGAGGTTAAAAAACTCTCTTTTCAAAAGGGGATGGAACTTTATTCAAAGAAAGTTGTTCGCAAATGAAGGTTTAAAAATTATTCAGAATGTAATTGCTAAAGAACATGCTCATTATTTTAAAGGCATGGATGCTATTGTAGTAATAGGAGGATCTTTGTTTCAACAATATCGCATTAAACCGTATTACTATGAAATGGAAATTTTTAAGAACATTTCAAGTTACTCAAATCAAAAAGCAATTTTTTATTTAGGATGTAATTTCGGGCCTTTTGTAGATCAGAATTATGTAGAACAATTTAGGGCTATTTTTAGTAAAGCTTTGGATGTAAGCTTCAGGGATCAAAAATCTTTTGATTTGTTTAAAGATTTAAAAAATGTTCGATTTAATTCAGATATTGTCTACACGTTAAAAAATCAAGAAGAGGAAAATCAAAACTTTTCAGATAACAAATCCGTTGGATTTTCTATAGTTTCTCCATTAAAAGAAGTTAGAGAATTTGACAGAATTACCTATGTAGAAAAATATACCGAATTGATTAATTCATACATATCAGATCAATATATTGTAAAATTATTCTCATTTTGTAAAAAAGAAGGTGATGAAGCGATTATTAATGAAATTTATGATCGTTTAGGACATGCTAACGTACAAAAGATATTTTATGAAGGAGATATTGAATTGTTTCTGAATGAATTTAAATCTGTTGAAGAAATTTATAGTGGACGATTTCATGCTATGATTCTGGGTATGATGAATTCTCAAAAGATTTTTCCGGTAATTTACAGTAAAAAAATGACTAATATTTTGGATGATATTGATTATAAAGGAGAAACAATTGATCTCTTTAATTTTCAAAATCTTAATATTGAAACAACTAGAAAGCAGATATTCGAAAATCATTATAACATTACTGGGGAAAAACAAAAAGCTAATTTGCATTTTGCAAAATTAGATGAATTTTTTGGTAAAAAAGTAATTGAGTCATAATATGCTTGTATCAATAGTCATTCCCGTTTATAATTCTGAAAAGTTTATAGCGCAAAGTGTTAATTCTGTTCTTTGTCAGACCTTCAGTGAATTTGAGTTGTTGCTCGTAAACGATGGTTCAACAGATAATACCGGCAGAATTCTTAATGAGCTATCGCATCAGGACGAAAGAATTAAAATAATTTCAAAGAAAAATGGCGGCGCAAGTTCAGCACGTAATGCAGGATTCAGTAACGCAGAAGGTGATTATATTGCATTTATTGACTCTGACGATACGGTATCTCCAAATTATATAAAGGATTTGGTTGACGGATTATACAATAATTTGGCAGATATTGTAGTGCATGGATTTCAAGTATTTGATGGAAATAAGGAAACCAAGAAAGTTGCTCCATATAAAAATGAATTAATCTCTGTAGAAAGCAAGAGAATATTTGAGGAAATTCCACTATTGTGTTTATCATCACCAATATCTAAGTTATTTAAAAAATCAATAATAAGAGAATCAAATTTATCATTTGACGAATCTATTAATATTGGTGAAGATCTTGTTTTTGTTATGGATTATATTTCGCAATGTAAAAATATTTCTATTTCAAGTACAAGTAATTATGTGTATGAAAGAAGAAGCGGTTCTCTTAGTACTAGTTTTCATTCTTTTGATGAAGAAATTTTGGCTGATCAATTAATTAATAAATCATGCAGAGCGATGTATGAAAAATTTAATTATGATTACAGCACTATAATTGATTCTATTGAGAAAGCTTTGAGCAAACATGGTTACAGAATAATTTTTGCTTTGTATAACAAAGGGAAAATGAAATACACTAGAAAAGACAGAATACAAAAGTTTAAGGCAGTCGAAGAATTTCAAGTCAAACGTATTCAACGATATTTCAAGAAATCTGGTATTAAAGGTAAATTATTATCTTTTCTTTTACACAAAAAGAGAATAACCATAACAGATTATTTTTTGAGTTATTTTATTAGTAGAAAAAAGATATAATTAAGGATAATGAAAAAGAATTTAATTGTTTTTGGCACTAGGCCAGAAGCCATAAAGATGGCTCCTTTAATAAAGGAATTTGAAAAATATTCGCACGAATTTAATACTAAAGTCTGTGTGACCGGACAACACAGAGAAATGCTGGATCAGGTTCTGGATTTTTTTGATATTACTCCGGATTATGATTTGAATCTAATGAAAGTTAATCAAAATCTCTATACTTTAACGGCAGATATTTTACTTGGCCTAAAAGATGTATTAGATGATTTTAAACCCGATTATGTGTATGTCCACGGTGATACTACAACAACTATGGCAAGTAGTTTAGCTGCTTTTTACAGTGGTGCAAAAATTTGTCACGTAGAAGCTGGTTTAAGAACACATGATATAAAAACACCTTTTCCGGAAGAAATGAACAGACAGGTAACAGGTCGTGTTACTGATTATCATTTTGCACCTACAGAAGCATCAAAACAGAATTTATTGTCAGAAAATGTTGATGCTAATAATATAATCATTACAGGTAATACTGTTATTGATGCACTTTTGATAAGTGCAGACAGAGTTAAAAATTTTCAGAACGAAGAAATTAGTAACCTCGAAAAAATAATTGATCCTTCGGCAAAATTAATTTTGGTTACAGGTCATAGAAGAGAAAATCATGGTGATGGATTTCTCCAAATTTGCGAGGCCTTAAAAACTATTGCGACAACAAATAACGATGTCCAAATTATTTATCCGGTTCATTTAAATCCGAATGTTAAAGAACCCGTATATAAAATTTTGTCAGGAATTGATAATATACACTTGATTGATCCTTTAGCCTATCCTGCTTTTGTATGGTTAATGAACAAATCTTATCTAATCATTACAGATAGTGGAGGAGTTCAGGAAGAAGCTCCCAGTTTAGGAAAGCCTGTTTTGGTTCTTAGAAATACTACTGAGAGACCCGAAGCAGTTGAAGCCGGTACCGTTATACTGGTAGGAACAAATAAAGACTTAATTGTAAATAAAACGGTAGAATTATTAAGGGAAGAGAAAAGATATGAAAATATGAGTGTTTTACATAATCCGTATGGAGATGGAGATGCATGCAGCCGAATTGTTAATTTTATTTCTAAACTATAAATATAAATGAGTAATATTTTATTATACAATCATGATATACAAAAATATCCGCCAATACTTACAGCAATTAAGATTCTAAAATCTTTAGGAGAAGAAATTGTAGTAATTGGTTATTGTAGTGATAAAAATACGGTTGAGAAATTTCAGGCTGAGGGTATAATTTATCATAATGTTATTGTTAATGATATTAATCAAAATAAGCTCACTAAGTTATTAAAACTTCAATCCTATAGAAAAAGAGTAAAAAAAATTATTCAAAAAGAATACAAAGAAAATTCAGTTTTATGGATATATGGCAATCAAAATATATGGTTGTTATATAAACTGGTGCTTAAATACAAGTCAATTTTATATTTGTTTGAAGTACCACAACTTAAGGTTAGTTTTAGATATAAGATGTTAAGTCCATTATTGAACTATAAAAAAACTATGCAAAATGCATGGAAAGTAGTTTGCTGTGAATATAACAGGGCACATTTAACAAAAGCTTTTTTTAATTTGCCAACACTTCCTGTTATTATCCCTAATAAGCCGGACTTTGATTTAAATGATACTTATACTGTAAATGATGAAGTTTTGCAAAAGTTAAAAAACAAAAAAGTTATTTTATATCAAGGTATATTCAATTATCCAGAAAGAAAACTGGAAGAGCTATGTCAGTCAATTGATTTTTTGCCTAGCGAATATATTGTCTGTTTAATGGGAAGTGATGATCAGAATAAGGCGAGGCTAAGAATGAAGTATGAATCAGAGAGGGTATTATTTTTACCATACATTCCGGCTCCTCATCATCTTCACATAACAAAGAATGCTTATATTGGTTTTCTAACCTATTTTTCAGAACAAGGATCTGTAGAAAATGCCTTAAATACTCTTTATTGCGCACCAAATAAAATTTATGAGTATGCTAGTTATAAAGTCCCAATGTTATCAAATGATGTTCCGGCTCTGGCTTATCAGTTTGACACATTTAATGCTGGTAAAACAGTCCCTTTGTTTAACCCAGAAGAAATTGCTTCTAAAATTTTGGAAATTGATGAAAACTATGAAGCTATGAGTGAAGGTGCTTTTAAACTTTTTAATTCTGTCGATATCCAAAATTTGTACGCGAAGTTAATTTTATAGGAAATAATGCTAATATATTCTCTGCCATATTTTTTTCTGATTTTTATATATTTACTATTGTATTTATATGAGAAAAATGGAATCACACCAGAAAAAACGCTTAAAGTAAGATTTATTGCTGCTTTTATATTTATACTGTTTTTTGGTTTCAGAGGATACATAGGGAGTGACTGGTTTAATTATAATGCTTATTATTCTGAAGCAACATTAAGTTCTTGGACTTCTCAAGATTATGAATTAGGTTTTTCGTTTGTTGCTAAATTATTACACGATATTGGTTTTTCATTTGAATACTTTGTATTAATAATTACAATATTTCAGACCTTTTTATTTGACAGATTTTTAAAAAATGAATCAAAAAATGTTTCATTGGGATATGTTATTCTAATCTGTATATTTCCGTTATTAATTATAGATCTTTTGCGAAATTTTACGGCAATACTTATTGCTGTACAGTCTATCGATTTTTTAAGAAGAAATAAAAAACTAAAAGCAATATTAATAATTATTGCATCTGTTTTCTTTCACGCAACCGGTGTTACATTTTTTATTTTATTTCTGTTAAAAAACAGGTACTTCAAAAGAAGGACGGTAGTGGTTTTTCTCCTGGTTGGAATTGTTATTTATCTTCTGCAAATTAGATACATAGATTATATTATACTTACAATTGGAGATTTATTAGGCGGAAGATTCCAATATCTCGCAGGTACCGTTTTGAAATCGGATGAAGGATACGGAATTCGATTTGGTATCTTAGAAAAAATAATACTTATGATAATTGTTTTGTTGAACTATAATAACATTGTTTCTTCCAAAATAATTTCCCCAGTACTATTGAATAGCTTTTTTTGTTATTGCTTAATACAATTATATTTCAGCGCTTACGATTCGATAATCAACAGATTTGCGCTACTTTTCTTTTGGGCTTATCTAATTATACTTTCTAATGTTAAAATTATAGTAAAAAATAGTACAGCAGGTAATATCTCGCTAATTTTTGTAATATTTTTATGTTTGTTTAAAATCATAGCAACTTTTAGCACTGATTTGTATAGATATACTAATAATATATTTGAAAAAGATTCTTATGAAACAAGAGCAATATTGAGAAATGAACATTATAAATATGCCGAATAAAAGTGAAACTCATTATAGCTTTTCAATTACAAAATTAAACCTTAGATTTATGCGTCGTCTCATTGTAATATTATTTCTAATTATATTTACTGCATGTGTAGGACAGGGCAGTAAAAAAAACTTCTCGTTTAAAAAAATTAATAAATCCAAAATTGTAACCATTCCTGTTTTAAATCAGGTTAGCAAGATTAAATTTGTTGATTTAGTTTCTTACCTACCTAAAAATTATTTAAAAGACGGAAGCGTTGATTACTCCAACTATATTCAAAAAGGGATTAACGAAAATGATAATGTTGCAATGCCGGATTTTCCAGTACTGATAGGAGGAACAGGACTTACATTAAAAAGTAATTCGGTGCTTTATTTTAAAAGTAAATCCAAACTCATATTAGAAAAAAACAGCTTAACTAATTATGAGATTTTAAAAATACATAATACAAAGAACGTAACTATTTACAACCCTAAACTTTCCGGTGATCGTCAAAAACATACGGGAACAAAAGGAGAATGGGGTATGGGAATAAGCATTAAATCTTCTGAGAATATAAATATCTTTAACCCAATTATTGAGAACTGCTGGGGAGATGCAATCTATATAGGAAATGATAAAACCGCTCCTGAAGACATAAACATTAGTGGAGGATTATTAAATAACAATAGACGTAATGGAATATCTATTGTAAGTGGAACTAAAATAAACGTTTCAGACATTGCTATATCTAACACTAACGGAACACTACCTATGTCAGGTATAGATATTGAACCTAATAACAATAATAATACTCTGGAGGATATTAATTTAAAAAATGTATACACATTTAATAATGCAGAAAATGGTATTGCTGTAATTCTGATTTATTTGATAGGTGAGAAAGAAAAAAATGTTTCAATTAATATAAATTCTCACGTTGATGAAGACTCTAAAAGAGGTTTTTTAATGGGGGGTAATAAATTAGAGTATTCAGAAAACATTAAGCCATTAAAAGGAGCAGTATATGTTAACAACCCAACATGGAAAAACAACGCAACAACTCTCCTTCTGTCCAGTGACTTCAAATACATTCCAAAGTATATTTATAAAAATGTCAAGGTCATGACAAATAATAAAATTGATTCAAGAAAGAGTGATGAAACTAAATCTATGGCCAGAAAGAGAAACATACAAATCGATTAAGAGACCATTTGATTGTTTTATTTTAGCGTTTCAGAAGACAACTTTGTTAAATATAAATTTTTATAAATAAATTACTAGATTGAAAGTTTTACAGATATTGAGCTCTCTGGATACTGGAGGAGCTGAGAAACTTATAACCGATAGTGTACATCTATATCAAAGAAAACAAATAAAGGTTGATGTTATTTCACTTAGGAATAAGAAAACTCCTTTCTGGGAAATTCTTGAAAAAACCACTAATGGAACAATTATAGGTTTAACCACAAAATCACTATATAATCCTTTTCTGGTATTTAAAATTATTCCTCATTTAAAAAATTATGACATTGTTCATGCACACTTATTTCCTACACTATACTGGGTTGTAATAGCCAAAATTTTATCCTTTTCAAAAATAAAAATAGTATATACTGAACATAGTACTAATAATAGACGAAGAGATAAATTAGTCTTTAAATTTTTGGATCGCATAATTTATAAGAAAATTGATAAGATTGTTGCCATAACTCAGGGAGTAAAAGAAAATTTGCAAAATTCTTCTGTTCTAGCTGTCCATCCCCTTGGTTGATAAATCTCTTATACACCAGATTCGATCTTTCTTCAGGATATAACGTGAATAAATTCTCAGTTTCTGGGTTTTCTTCTTCATATTCACTCCCCTCCTATCTCAATTTAATATTCCCCTCTATCATTTAACAAATAAACCTCTGTATCATGCCTTCGTCTGAGTGTTGGATCTTCTTTAAACTTCCTTGCACGTGGTACTGAGACTGAACTTTCTTTTGATTTCTTTATTCT
>SEBM01000192.1 GCA_004296145.1 Flavobacterium sp. | reverse complement strand
AATAAATAGTAGCGCTATGGATGCAACTTTCGCAACTGGAAAAGAACTTCAAAAAATGGATCCTGTTTTTGGTCAGTTATCTTTTGACGATCATGAACAAATTGTATTTTGCAATGACAAAGATACGGGTTTAAAAGCAATTATTGGTATTCATAATTCGGTTATGGGGCCAGCTTTAGGAGGT
Organism: Flavobacterium sp.; assembly: GCA_004296145.1. Taxonomy (GTDB): domain Bacteria; phylum Bacteroidota; class Bacteroidia; order Flavobacteriales; family Flavobacteriaceae; genus Flavobacterium. Next base: position 7,327 of record SEBM01000192.1, on the reverse strand, counting down.
ACTAGAATGTGGAATTATAATACTGAATGGGAAGCTTTAAACGATGTTTTGCGTCTTTCAAGAGGTATGACTTATAAATCTGCAATTACAGGACTTAATATTGGTGGTGGAAAAGCGGTAATTATTGGTGATGCTAAAACGCAGAAAACTCCTGAGTTAATGCGTAAATTTGGTGAATTTGTTCACTCATTAAGCGGAAGATATATTACAGCTGAAGATGTCGGAATGGAAACTAAAGACATGGATACTGTAAGAGATGTAACGCCTTATGTTACCGGAATTTCTGAAGAAAGAGGTGGTTCTGGAAACCCTTCGCCTGTAACTGCTTACGGTGTTTATTTAGGAATGAAAGCGGCTGCAAAAAGCCAGTTTGGTTCTGATGTTTTAGACGGTAAAAAAGTGTTGGTTCAGGGAATTGGACACGTGGGTGAAACTTTGGTTGAGTATTTGACTAAAGAAGGAGCTCAGGTTACGATTACTGATATCAACGAAGAAAAATTATATCAGGTAGCTCAAAAATACAATGCTACAATTTATACTGGAGAAGATTTATATACTGCTGATGTTGATATCTATGCGCCATGTGCAATGGGAGCAACAATCAACGATGCTACTGTAGATAAAATTAAAGCTAAAGTTATTGCTGGTGCTGCCAACAACCAATTAGCTGATGAAAATGTTCACGGGCCAAGATTACAGGAAAGAGGAATTTTATACGCTCCTGATTTCTTAATCAACGCTGGTGGAATCATCAATGTTTATGCAGAATTAGAGCATTATGGTAAAGCTGAAATCATGAGTAAAACTGAAAATATCTACAATACAACGTTAGAAATTATCGATTATGCCGTAAAAAACGGAATGACTACTCATAAAGCTGCACTTACAATTGCTCAAAATCGTATCGATCAGAGAAAAATAGAAAACGCTAAGAAGTAATTTTTTAGTTTACAGTCTCAGTCCCAGTTTGCAGTTTTGTAGACTGGGATTTTTTTTAACTGAAAACCGAGACTGCGACTGTGACTGAAAACTGCGACTAAAAACCAAGACTTATTTTAGATTCAAACTTAATAAGTTGCGAAATGTGTTTTTTATTGAATTAAATTTTAATTTAACTTCTTTAATTCTTATTTTTGCACCCTAATTTTTAAATGTTCTTACAAGGTGGTAAATAGAAGACACATACGGGTTAAAGTAATGCAATCCATTTATGCAATGCATCAAAGCGGTTCTGATAATCTGGAAAAAGAAGAGAAATTTCTTTTTTACAGTATTGATAACATTCAGGATCTATATCTTATAATGCTTTCTTCATTGATTGAAATTTGCAAAAAAGAATCTGTTTTTTTACATCTTTCAAGTAAAAAACATCTTGCAACTGCTGCAGAACGTAATCCAAACGAAAAATTTATCAATAACAAAATTTTTCAGCTCCTGGCGGAAAGTAACTCATTGAGTATTGCTTTAGAAAACCGTAAAATCAACAACTGGTCATTAAACGATGATTATATCTTATTGCTTTTAAATGATATTAAGTCAAGCGAATTGTATGCAAAATACATGAGCAATACTAAAAATACATTTGAAGAAGACAGACAGTTTGTAATTGATTTATTTGCTGATGTTATTGTTCCTAATGAAAAATTATACGAATATCTGGAAGATGATAAATTGACTTGGGTTGATGATATTCCTGTGGTAAACACACACATCATCAAACAATTAAAAGCCATAAAAACAGAAGATTCAGACGATTTCAGAGTTCCGAAATTGTACAAAGATGTAGAAGATAAAGATTTCGCAAAAGATTTGTTCAGAAGAACAGTTTTGAACGAGGCAGTTCTGGCAAAAGAGTACGAAGACAAAACACCAAACTGGGATAGCGATCGTATTGCAGAAATTGATACTATTATTTTGAAAATGGCAATTTGTGAGTTTTTAAAATTCCCTTCAATTCCGGTAAAAGTAACTCTTAACGAATATTTAGAAATTGCAAAAGAGTATTCTACACCAAAAAGCAGTATTTTTATCAACGGAATTTTAGATAACCTTGTTAAAGAACTTGAAGCCAATAAAAAGATGATTAAAGTTGGAAGAGGTTTGATGTAATTGAAAATAAATTCCAAAAAAAACAAAACATAAATTCTAAACAATAAAACAAAAAATTATGCAAGATGTAATGAAATTTGCTCCTTATTTATTAATGTTCGTAGTGCTTTATTTCTTTATGATTATGCCGGCACAAAAAAAGGCTAAAAGAGAAAAAGAATTTGCTCAGGCCTTAAAAACTGGAGATAAAATAATCACTATTGGAGGTATTCACGGAAAAGTAACTGAAATTTCTGAAACTACTTTGGTTATAGAAACAATGTCAGGAAAATTAAAAATAGACAGATCTGCTATTTCTTTAGAAAAAACGGCTGCTTTGAATAAAAAAGCTTAATTTTTTTTAAAATTCCAATAAAATATAAATCCCAAATTCCAATTTAAAAACTGGAGTTTGGGATTTTTTTTATTATTAAATATGCTCGAGAATCTTGTCATTCTGATGAACGAAGAATCTTCGTGAGCAGCTCTTCAAATAGAATTGATTAAAATTTGCTAGAGAATCTTGTCATTCTGAGGGACGAAGAATCTTCGTAAGCAGCTCTTCAAAGAGAATTGATTAAAAATATGCTAGAGAATCTTGTCATTCTGAGGAACGAAGAATCTTCGTGAGCAGCTCGTTAAAGAGAATTGATTAAAATTTGCTAGAGAATCTTGTCATTCTGAGGGACGAAGAATCTTCGTAAGCAGCTCGTCAAAGAGAATTGATTAAAATTTGCTAGAGAATCTTGTCATTCTGAGGGACGAAGAATCTTCGTAAGCAGCTCTTCTAAGAGAATTGATTAAAATATGCTCGAGAATCTTGTCATTCTGAGGAACGAAGAATCTTCGCAAGCAGCTCGTCAAAAGGAATTGCCAATCGCTGTAGAGTTTCTTGCGAAGATTCTTCGTTCCTCAGAATGACAAAAATGAGGGTAATCTAGGAATCTAAAATCTAAAATCTGAATTCTAAAATCTAAAATCCCTATCTATATTTATCATTCAACCCAACATTATCTAAAATCATTGGAATCACTTTCTCAATCCTTGATAACTTGGTTTTTTCCTGTTTAGCGCTTTCAATATATTCTAAAAACTCATATTGTTTATAAGGTGAAAATTTTTGAAAAGCTTCCGCTAAAGCAGGTTTCTGACTCATTTCATTATTTAAAAGTTCAGAAATAATTGCTTCTTTTTTTGATGGTTTAATTACTTTTCCCTGTTTTTCGTTTTCGATTGCTTCGGCAATGTATTCTAAAACTTCCTTTTCGTTTACTTCTTCTTTAGAAGTAAATCGCCATTGTCTCAGCGATTTTGTTACATCTTCCTGCGCATTAATTAGTCTCTTTTTGTTGTCTTTCAGGAAAACACCATTAAAGAACCAAATGGCAAAATAATCTTTAAAGCCACCAAGACCAATTACATTTTTTTTATCTAAAACATAAACGGGACCGCCCCATTTTGTGGTTTCAACAAGTTCGGTTTTGTCAATAATAGATTTGAGAAAAAGTAATTCTTCTTCCCATTTATCACCGAATTTCCAAATGCCTTTATTATCGGTTTTTGATTCCACTTATTTTCCTTTTTTAGGGTTTTCCTTTAAATCAAAAATTCCTGGAATTGCAGTTAGTTCTGCAATTTTTACAATCACATCAGTTGCTTTCTGAATGCTTTCTGCCGGAACATATTCGTATTTTCCGTGAAAGTTATGTCCTCCCGCAAATATGTTCGGACAAGGTAATCCCATATACGATAATTGCGAACCATCTGTACCGCCGCGAATTGGCTTAATGATAGGTTTTATGTTTAATTCTCTCATTGCTTTTTCGGCAATATCAACAATGTGTTTTACCGGAAGCACTTTTTCTTTCATATTATAATACTGATCTTTTATTTCAGTAGTTGCAATATCTTCTCCGTACTGTTTAGCAAATTTTTTATTGATTTTCTTTGCTATCTTTTCAATTAAGATTTTACGCTTTTCAAATTTTACTTTGTTGTGATCGCGTATAATAAGTTCAAGGACAGTTTCTTCGATATTTCCTTTAATATGATGAACATGAAAGAAACCTTCATAACCTTTAGTTTCCTGAGGTGTTTCTCCTTTCGGAAGTTCATTGATAAATTCATTTGCAATCAGCATCGAATTGATCATTTTTCCTTTGGCATAACCTGGGTGAACGCTTTTTCCTTTAAAAGTAATTTTGGCTCCGGCAGCATTAAAATTTTCATATTCTAACTCTCCAATCTGGCTTCCGTCCATGGTGTAAGCCCATTGAGCACCGAATTTTTCTACATCAAAATGATGTGCGCCACGGCCAATTTCTTCATCAGGAGTAAAACCAATTCTGATTTTTCCATGCTTTATTTCAGGATGCTGAACCAGATATTCCATTGCAGAAACGATTTCTGTAATTCCGGCTTTATCGTCGGCGCCAAGAAGTGTAGTTCCGTCAGTTGTGATAATCGTCTGACCTTTATATTGTAGTAAATCTTTGAAATAATTTGGAGACAAAATGATATTTTTTTCAGCATTTAGCACAATATCTTTTCCGTCATAATTCTCAACAATCTGAGGTTTTACATTCGCTCCGCTAAAATCCGGAGAAGTATCAAAATGCGAGATAAATCCAATTGTAGGAACTTCATGATCAACATTACTGGGCAAAGTTGCCATGATATAAGCTTTGTCATCTATAGTTACATCCTGAAGGCCAATCGTTTTTAATTCTTCGACTAACTTATTGGCAAGATTCCATTGTTTTTGTGTGCTTGGAGTTGTTTGTGAATTTGGATCAGATTCTGTATCAATAGTTACATAACTGATAAAACGATTTATAATATGTTGCATTTTTTTATTTTTTTAGCAAAGATAAGGCATTTTTATTAGCTTAAAAATACAGCTTTTATATCTAAAATAACAAAAAACGGATTCTGTTTATGAGAATCCGTTTTGTTATTTTAAAATGTTTTTTAAATACTTTTTACACATCTGAATCCAAGATGATTGGCAGCAGACCTGATTTCGCCTTTTCCTCTTGTACCAACCATATAACGTGTACAATATTGATCTGTACATAAAAATGAGCCACCGCGATGCACCCTTTTTATTTCTGATGGATCATTCGGGTCGTTGTAAGCAGCCGGCCCTTGCGGATTTTTAGCCACTTTTCCGTTCTGAGCTAGTTCATTATAATAAGAAGGACTGTACCAGTCGTTTACCCATTCCCAAACATTTCCGGCCATGTCGTATAATCCGTATGCATTTGGTTGGTATTGTGCTGTTGGGGCAATTCCTTTAAAGCCATCTTCGCCTGTATCTCCATGTTTTATTGGGAAATGTCCCTGATAGATATTTGCCTGAAACTTTCCGTCAGGTTTTAAAGAATTTCCCCAGGCATATAAATTTCCTGTTTTTCCTCCGCGGGCAGCAAATTCCCATTCGGCTTCAGTTGGTAATCTTTTGCCTGCCCATTTTGCATAGGCAGTTGCGTCTTCATAAGTGATATGCACAACAGGATATTTTTCTTTTCCTTTTATACTGCTTTGAGGGCCTTCCGGATGTTTCCAGTCCGTATTTGGTTCATAACGCCACCATAGCAGAAAATTATTAAGGTTGACAGCGGCTGGAGTAGGAGTAAAAATAACCGATCCTGTTACTAAATCTTCTTCATTTGCAGTCGGAAATTCTTCTTTTGTTGGTTTTTGTTCAGCTACAGTTATATATCCGGTAGCTTTTACAAATTCGGCATATTGTTCGTTGGTTACTTCGGTTTCATCCATAAAATAACCATCAACATACACCCGATGAATTGGGGCAGCATCTTTTGTAACGCCTTTTATACTGCATAAACTTTCGTCTGCAACATTACTTCCCATAGAGAATTCTCCACCCGGAATCCAAACCATTCCTTTTGGCGCTTTAGAAGGAGCAGGGGTTTTGTTTACAATTGTCGGTTTAAAATCTGATTCCGTTTTTGTGTTTGTTGCTACAGTACAATCCATAGGATTTTTTTTTTCCTTTGGCGTAATAAGCTTTGTAAAGCTATATGTAATTGAAACTATAAATATGGTAAGGATTGCAAGAATCCAAAAAGCTTTATTTTTCATTGATGACTGATTTAATTTGAAAGATTTATTAATGAAATAACAACAGATTGAAAATCATAAATCCTAAAAAAAAATAAATTATTTTAAAAGGCAATCAAAATTTTCTTTTCAAATATATAAAAAATCTACTATTTCTATAGAGTAAATAGTTTTTGTAATTTATTTTAATCGAATTGTTACACTTTTATTTGTCTTCTTCAACTAAAACAACTTCATATTTGTCTTTTCCATCAATCTGAACCGGCTGATAATACGTCTCGCCGAATTTTATATATTTTACGTCGCCAATAGTAACTTCTTTGCCGCCTTCGGGTAAACTTTCAACTATAGTTCCGGCTGTTGGCGCAACCACTTTATAAGAACTTCCATCTTTTTCATAATAAGTTCCTCCGTAGTAATAATTGTTGACTGTTCCTGTATTTACAGTTTGTGCTCCGCTCGGAATATTATTTACTGTTCCTCCGACCGGTGCCGGTACCGCAGTATATCCGCCATTTGATGGTGCATACCAAACGCCCTGATCATAATGATATTGGGTACTTTCGACACTAACTACAATTGCAGTAACGGCCAAAGTTGCCACAAAAAATCCCCACGGATGCCAAACAGGTCCCCAGTAGAATGGACGATAAGGATGATAATAATAAGGATGAAAAGTATTATATCGATAACCGCCATATCGATAAGGAGGACGGGCATAAACAATTGTGTTATTTCTTCTTACCACAGTATTACGATTGTTATTTATGGTAATATCCCGGCTTCTGTCAACATTTCGGGTATTGCCACTTATATTGGTATTTCTATTCCCTGTCCTGTTATTATTGTTGCTGTTTCTGTTATTTGTTATTTGCTTATCTCTCGTGTTTGATGTAGTTGGTCTGGTAACTTTATTTGAAGAAGAGTTTGAAGGCCTTGTTGCTTTATTGTTCCTAATACCAGAATTATTTGAACCCGGTCTGGTTTGTGTAGCTGGCCTTGTTTTGTTTACCGGTCTGGCTTGTGTTGCTCCGCCGGCTCTGTGCACACCTCCGCCTCTACGTTGTGCTATGCTGTCAATAGAAATCAAAAAAAATGATCCTACTAAAAATAGCAATGCCGATCTTTTGAATATTTTTTTTATACTTTTCAT
>SEBM01000768.1 GCA_004296145.1 Flavobacterium sp. | reverse complement strand
GACATATATCAATTGTTCTGTCGGAATTGTTTTTGTTGAATAGAAAAATCTATTGGTATTATTTTCAGAATAACTGTATAAAGTTGCATCACCTTCTACAAGTATTTTTAAAAATATTGTTTCTTCTCTCCAATCAGGATCCCGATTGGTTGTTATTTTTTTTATATCATCATCAGAACGGTCTATTTTTATTTTAAATCTTTTGTATTTGTTTTCTGTATCAATTCCAAATTCTTCTGTTGTTGCAATATTTTCAATTTTAACTTCCGGATCATTGAGTTGCAATTTGTATTTAAACTCTTTTGGATTGCCCTTCCAATCCAAATTTCTTATGTAGCATTCTGTTCGTTTTCCGTTATTTGAGATAAAATATCCCTTTTCAAATGAGATTTGGGCATTAGTAAATGTGTAATAAAATAATAAGGCGAATAGTAAATTTTTTTTCATAAAACAGGTTAAGATTTTTGCCCAAAAGTAGATAACCCATTTTGATTTCTGTGTCTTTATTTGAGGATATTTCGGGTTTTTTGAGAACATTGGATAAACTGATGAAAATCAATAAAATAAATTTAATTTGAAATTTCAGTTTAGAATTTAAATTGACTTTGCAATTCACAATCCTTATATTTGCCGCAAATTATTTAAGAAATGAAAAATCTAGTTGAAGAATTAAAATGGCGCGGGTTATATCACGACAGTATGCCTGGAACGGAAGAACAATTACTGAAAGAAGTAACAACGGCCTATATTGGTTTTGATCCAACTGCAGATTCACTTCATATCGGAAGTATGGTTCAGATTATTTTATTGGTTCATTTAAAGAATTTCGGTCACCAGCCAATCGCTTTGGTTGGAGGTGCGACAGGAATGATTGGTGATCCATCTGGAAAATCAGACGAAAGAAATTTATTGAACGAAGAAACACTGGCAAAAAACGTAGCCGGAATCAAAAGTGTTTTATCCCGTTTCTTAGATTTTAATTCTACTGATAAAAATGCTCCGGTTATGGTGAATAACTACGATTGGATGAAGGAGTTTTCGTTTATTGATTTTGCACGTGAAGTTGGAAAACGTATCACGGTAAATTACATGATGGCGAAAGATTCTGTTAAAAAAAGGTTTAGTACCGAAGGTGAAGGAATGTCTTTTACTGAGTTTACCTATCAATTAATTCAGGGTTACGATTTTTATCATTTATATAAAAACAACAATTGCGTTTTGCAAATGGGAGGTTCTGACCAGTGGGGAAATATCACTACAGGTACAGAATTAGTGCGCAGAATGGGAGGAGAGAGTGCAAAAGCATACGCATTAACAACACCATTAATCACAAAAGCAGACGGTTCTAAATTCGGAAAATCTGAAGGTGGAAATGTTTGGTTGGATGCTGATAAAACTTCTGTTTATAAATTTTACCAGTTTTGGGTAAATGCTACCGATGCAGATGCGGAAAAATATATCAAAATCTTTACTTTTTTAGATAAAGAAGAAATTGATGCCTTGATTGAAGAGCACAAAACAGCTCCACATTTAAGAGTTTTACAAAAGAAATTAGCTGAAGAAATTACGATTTTTGTTCATAGTAAAGA
>SEBM01000767.1 GCA_004296145.1 Flavobacterium sp. | reverse complement strand
CCTAGGTACAGTATCTGGACAAAGTATTGTTTGGCATAATAATAGAAGCAACGACTCTGAAAGGCCAAGTTATTTTTAAGTCTACAGTTCATAATAAAGTAAATACCTTAATCAAATCTTTAATCAATTTTGATGCACTTGGAAAGCAGTTTTCAATTTAATTTTAGGGGATTGTTTTAGTTTCAATTTATTGTTGGGATCTATACTTATAGACCTATTTACCAAGATTTGGGTCGCTAGGTTTGGCGCTGTTCGAGAATTTTACACGACTAAGTAACATAATTAAGGTCATGGTTGTCATATTAAAAAAATAAATATATAAAATGAAAAAAATAGTCAAAACTGTTAACTCAATTTTGTTACTTACCATAACATTATTTTCACAACAAGTATTAGCACAAAATACTGCTGATAGTATTGATATTTTTATCAAAGAGAGGATGACCCAGCTCAAAATACCTGGACTACAGTTAGCCATTATCAAAAATGGAAAATTAGATAAGTTGAGCAATTACGGTTTCGCTAATATTGAGCATCAGGTACCAACAAATTCAAAAACGACTTTTTCTATTAATTCTATGACGAAAGCGTTTGTAGGAATTGCCATTATGCAATTGCAAGAGCAGGGAAAACTAAATATTAATAATCCCATTTCTTCCTATATTTTTGATATTCCTGAAAATTGGAAATCAATTACGATCAAACAACTATTAAGTAATGTTTCTGGACTTCCAAACAATATAGATGAAAAGGAACAAGTACTGGGAGATGGTCTGGAAGGAAAAAACTGGGAAATAGTTAAGAAATTGCCGATGGAATTTAAACCTGGCGAAAAATTTAGTTACAATCAAACTGGTTATTATATTTTAGGAACAATTATCAATTCATTAAGTGGTCGACATTTTACAGAATTCATAGAAGAAAATCAGTTCAAACCTTGTAATATGACTTCTACCCGATTTGGAGATTCCGATGATATTATCCCTAATAATGCTGCCTCATATTCAACTATTTTTAATGATGGTGGAAAATGGATTAATGATGGGAAATTACACAACTCATTTGCTACATTTCCTTTGTTTTTTAGAACGGCAACTGGAATTATTTCTACTTCCGAAGATTTAAGTAAATGGCTTATCGCTTTACAGAATGGGAAACTATTAAAAAAAGAGACAAGCGTCACTGAAATGTTTGCCACAACAAAATTAAACAACGGTGAAATTGGTGGGTTCAATAAATTGACAAATGGTTATGCTTTGGGATGGCCAACTGTGGAAAGAGACGAACACCGTGCAGTAGCACCAGTCGGCGGAATGCGGTCTGCTTTATTTGTATATCCGGAAGATGATTTATCTATTGTGGTATTAACTAATCTTCAAGGTTCAAATCCAGAATGGTTTATAGATGAAATTGCAGGATATTATTTCCCTGATATGAAAATAAAAAATGGCTTTGGCCTCAGCAAAAATTTAAAATTATTACGTCAAAACCTTATAAAAAACAACTATCAAAACCCTTATAATAATTATCAAAAATTAAGACAAGCAAATGAAAATTATACCTTAACGGAAGAAGAAGTGAACACTTGGGG
>SEBM01000191.1 GCA_004296145.1 Flavobacterium sp. | reverse complement strand
CGCGGAACCGCGGGATCGGATTTTGAAGGAGAACGACGTTTATGTTCAGCGATAATTCCCGAGTTGCTTTCTCTTAATTTCTGACTTAGAGAAATGGTTTGTCTTTCAAAAAAAACAGAATTCTCCAATTGTGAAACCGGAATAATCGATTTTTTGAGTTCAACTTCACGGTGTTTATCAAATATTATTTTATCTAAAATATTCATGTTTAATGATTTGCCACAAAGTCACAAAGGCGCAAATTTAATTAGTGCTAATTCGTGAAATTTGTGTTTGTTTTTTTATTTGCTTAATGCCTGTAATGTTTGTAACGCTTTTAATCCTTTTCCGGAGAATAAACTTTCTTTTGCCAGTTCAAAACCTTCCTGAGGAGAACATTTTATAACAGTTGAAATTGCCATTGCTGCATTCGCACAAACCACATTATTCTGAGCTTCGTTTCCTTTTCCTGAAATGATATTAGTAAACATTTCTGCTGATTCTTCGATCGTTTTTCCACCTTCGATTTCGCTTTGTGATAAAAGGCGAACACCAAAATCTTCCGGTTTTAGCATACCTTCCATATGACTTGTGATAATTTTAGTGGCACCAGTAAGGGAAATTTCGTCATAACCGTCAAGCGAATGCAGGATTGTAAAGTTCACGTTGGTATTTTGGTATAAATAAGCATACATTCTCGCCAATTCTAAATTGAAAACACCAACCAATTGATTGTTAGGAAAAGAAGGATTTACCATTGGTCCTAACATATTAAAGAAAGTTTTTACAGCCAGTTCTTTTCTGATTGGCCCAACGTTTTTCATTGCCGGATGAAATAATGGAGCATGCAAAACACAAATTCCAGCCTGATCAATACATTTTTCTAAAAATGACGGATCGTTGCTGAATTTAATTCCCATTTTTTCCATTACGTTACTCGATCCTGAAATCGAAGAAACTCCATAATTTCCGTGTTTTGCGACTTTTATTCCAGCTCCTGCTGCAATAAAAGAAGCCAAAGTAGAGATGTTGAAAGTATCTTTTCCATCACCGCCCGTTCCGCACAAATCGATGGTATTGTAAGCTGATAAATCAACACGAACACATAATTCTAATAATGCTTCGCGAAAGCCCGAAAGCTCGTCAATTGTAATACTGCGCATCATAAAAACAGTCAAAAATGCCGAAATCTGACTTGGATTATACTGACCGCTTGAAATATTAATCAATACGTTTTTTGCCTCTTCTTTAGAAAGCACTTCGTGATTGATTAATTTGTTTAATATTGTTTTCATTTTTTTTTAAACTTTGTTTTATTTGTTTCAGGTTTCAAGTTTGCTCCGCCAGTTTCGCTAAAGCCTCGTGTCACGTTCCAACAACTTGAAACTTAAAACAAATAAAACTTGAAACATTTTTTTTCCTAACTTTTAATCCAATTCTCTAAAATCCTTTTTCCTTTTGGAGTCAAAACGCTTTCGGGATGAAACTGAACGCCTCTTACATCATAATTTTTGTGACGCAGAGACATGATTTGCCCGTTTTCGTCTATTGAAGTTGCTTCTAAAACGTCTGGTAAATTAGCATCGACAACCCATGAATGGTAACGCCCCACTTCAAATTCGTTTCCTAAACCTTCAAATAAAATTTCATCGGAAACGACTGTTTTTATATTTGTTGCAACACCGTGATATACTTTGTCAAGATTAGAAAGTGTTCCGCCAAAAACTTCTCCGATTGCCTGCTGTCCTAAACAAACGCCCAAAATACTTTTGGTTGGACTATATTTTGCAATAACTGCTTTTAATAAACCAGCTTCATCCGGAATTCCAGGTCCCGGAGAAAGTAATATTTTTTCGAAAGAAGCGATTTCGTCAATATCAAATTCGTCGTTTCTGTAAACAGTAACTTCACAGTCTAAATCCTCTAAATAGTGCACTAAGTTGTAAGTGAAACTATCGTAATTGTCTATAACTAATATTTTTTTCATCTTTAATTTTTGTTTCAGGTTTCAGGTTTTTTTAGTTTCAGGTTTGTAAACTGAGACCGAGACTGAAAACTATTTTTTTTACTTTTCTCTCACGTATTTTTCAACGATAATACGATCTACTCCTAATTTTTCTACTTTTTCAAAACCTTTTTGGGTTAACGTGTCATTTTCAACTTTTACCACAAATTCGAATTTGTTGTTTTCCCAGTCTCGGTTATTAAAAAATTCCAGGTTTTCGGTGTAAACACTGTCTTTTAAAGTATATTTTCCGCCTCCGCCAAAAAAGACTGCATTTGTTGAATCTTTTCCGTTTTTTAAATCATGATTGAAAAAAGCAAAATGAGTTTCATTTATAATCTTAATCATTTTTGTTTTTGGATTGAAAGTCGAAAAAGTAGAATCTCTTTCGGTTGTTTCAGCAGAAATCAGACGCCAGGTTCCTTCAATCGGATTGTTTTTTTTCTCTGAATTACAAGATGAAATGATACTAATTAAAACTAAAAATGATAATGCTTTTCTCATGGGTTATGTTTTTGTTTCAGGTTTGAACTGTGACTAAATACTGCGACTGCGACTATATTTTCTCCGCCATTTCAAGTGCTGTATTTAATGCTCTTAATTTGTTATAAACTTCCTGCATTTCGCTTTCTTCATCTGAACTTGCAACGATTCCGGCGCCGGCCTGACAATGTAACTGATGATTTTTAGAAAGGAAAGTTCGGATCATAATGGCATGATTAAAATTTCCTTCAAAATCCATGAAGCCAATTGCACCTCCGTAGAAGTTACGATTCGTTTTTTCGTAATCTTCAATCAATTGCATGGCTCTGTGTTTTGGTGCGCCGCTCAAAGTTCCCGCTGGGAAAGTATCTGCAACAACCTGCATTGTCGTTGCTTTTTCGTGTAAATGTCCCGTAACTTTTGAAACTAAGTGAATTACGTGAGAAAAGAACTGAACCTCTCTGTATTTCTCCACATTTACATCATGTCCGTTTCGGCTTAAATCGTTTCTTGCTAAATCAACCAGCATTACGTGTTCGCTGTTTTCTTTTTTGTCTTCAGAAAGTTCTTTTGCCAAAAGTGCGTCGCGTTCGTCGTTTCCGGTTCTTTTGAAAGTTCCTGCGATTGGGTGAATTTCGGCTTTTCTGTTTTTTACGATGATTTGTGCTTCGGGCGAAGACCCAAATATTTTGAAATCTCCATAATCAAAAAAGAATAAATAAGGAGAAGGGTTGATGCTGCGTAAAGCTCTGTAAACGTTGAATTCGTCGCCTTTAAAACCTTGCGTAAAACGACGTGATAAAACCAATTGAAAAACGTCTCCGCGGAAACAATGTTTTTTAGCCAAAGCTACATTGTGTTTGAATTCTTCGTCTGTAAGGTTCGAAAATCCTTCACCTTCTTTGGTAAATTTATAAGAAGCAATATTTCTGGATTGTAATAATTGTTCAATTTCGGCAATATTGTTTTTTCCGTCTACGCTGTGGCAGAAAATATAAGCTTCGTTTTTAAAGTGGTTAATGGCAATTATATTTTGATAAACAGCATAAAAAACATCAGGAATTGAAGTTGCGTTGTCTTTTTTAGCAATTGAAACTTTTTCAAAATAACGAACGGCATCATAAGAAATGTATCCGAACAATCCGTTATTAATGAATTTAAAATCGTTTTTCTCTGATTGAAACTTTTTCGAAAATTCCTGAATTACTTCCGGGATATTGGTTGTCGCATCAATTTTGATTTGCTCAGAAGTTCCGTCAGGAAATGTTTTTGAAATAACTTCGTTTTCTATTTTGATTGTCGCAATCGGATTACAGCAAACATAAGAGAAACTGTTGTCATTTCCATGATAATCACTACTTTCTAATAATAAGCTATTTGGAAATTTATCTCTGATTTTGAAATAAATACTTACCGGTGTAATCGTGTCGGCCAGGATTTGTTTGTAGTGTGTGTTGAGTATAAAAGGTTTCAAAGTATGTTGTTTTAATTTTAATAATTTCTTTTAAAAGTTTCGGCCAAAAAAAAAGGCTTGTCGTGATGACAAGCCTTTTATATTTATAGTTTTACAATACCATAGGAAGCTTTGTTCACGACGTTTGACGTAAATTGTTCCACCACCAAGAATTGTTTAATAATGTTCTCATTTCTTTTTTTTGTTGAAGCAAAGATATAAATGTAATTTGAATTGAGAGATATAAAAAGTAAAAAAAAACTTTTCTAAATCTGAAAATTTGTTAAATTTTATTTTTGATTGCTCTTTAAGTGCTTAATTTCCAATTGCAATTGTGTTGTTTACGTTTGCCCTAAAATCTGGACTTCCTTTTATATTTGGCACAATAAACAGTTCATTGTTCTTCATTTTTGTATATCCAATTCCATTTTCAGGTTTATTATACCAATTTTGCAATGTAGAATCTATACTGCTTGATTCACTTGTAATTCCGCCATTACAGTTATTAACAATCACGTTTTTGAATGTAATTTTAGATAAACTTTCGTCACTGTTTCCAATATTTGATTCCATTAAAACAAAAGGAGTAAAACCGGAAACAATTGTATTTGTTAAGTTAAAAAAAGTGTTTTCTCTAACATAAACAGATTCTCTTACCAATCCCTGATTGTTTTCTTCAAGGTTTACCAAAGTAATATTACTGGCATTTATTTTGGTCATTTTCTTAGTCATATCAGTATTCTGGATTTTATCATAAGAATCTACCTCAAAACATCTAGATCCTGAAACATCCGAAGAAAACGGATGACGAACAGCTATACTATTACTGATATTAATCTGCGCGCCCTGAGTAAAATCAAAATCATCATCTGTAGTTCGGTAAGAAACCAAATTGCTCATATTAAGATCTCCACCATAACATTCGAATGAATCATCATTTGAGAAACTAATCTGAATATTGTTTAAAACAGTTTTTCTTCCAACTCCCGCAAGAGAAAGTCCGTTAAGTTCTTTTAAAGCGCTTAGTTTTCTTCCTGCATATTCTATTCTCACATATTTTAAAATACCGGAATTATCTTCGGCATCCTGACCTCCGTAATGATTTAGCATAGCATCTAAATCGAAAGGCAATGTATGTAAACCACCAAGAGTATTGATTGGCGCTTTTCCTAAAATGATTATTCCGCCCCAGTCGCCTGGTTTTCTTTCTGTTTTTTCTTTGTTTGAAGTAAAAACAATCGGATCAGTTTCGATGCCTTCTGCCATAATTTTGGCACCATTTGTAATCACAAGAGTTCCGCAGCTTTTATCGTCTCCGCGAATTACAGTTCCTGGCTCTATAGTCAAAGTAGCATTATTGGTAACATAAACAACACCAACTAATTGATATGTATTGCGTTTCAATAATTTGGTGTCCTTATCTATTGTTCCGGCAATTATGTTTGTAGCTTCGTTATATTCGTTTGCGGCAGGTTTAAAATTGGTCCAGTTGTTCATCCAGTTGTTAGTACCAACAATTCCTTTTTGTTGTTGCTGAGCTTGGAGAAAAAGACTGCTGATCAGGGTAATAAGAGTTACTTGTATTTTTGTTTTCATAACTATAATTTGATTTCTAGTTTTTGATATTTTTTATTTATCCCAAAATTAGAAGCCATATGTTAATCAAAACTCTGATCGATGTTACCAAAAGGTTAACTGAATATTACGAACGTTATTTTTTTGAAAACTTCGCAAAAAAGAAACCCTAATAGTATAAACTATTAGGGTTTTCTTAACATTTTTGAATTAGTAAGTCTGAAATATTAGAATTTTAAAGCTACAGTCAATTCAAATTCGTCGCTGATAGTTTTGTCTCCTAAACCTTCGAAGAAACTTCCTGATCCGTATTTAATATCATATTTAGTTCTGTCAACTTTAAATGCAGTAGTTGCAGTGTTTCCAGCTACAGTGATATCAAAAGTTACAGGTTTAGTAATTCCTTTGATAGTTAAATCTGCAGTTACTGTGTAAACGTCAGTAGATTTAGCTCCGATAGTTTTGAAAACTAATTTTGAAGTTGGGAATTTGTCAGTTCCGAAGAAATCGTCAGCTTTTAAGTGACCGTTTAATTTTCCTTGGTATTCTCCAGTTAAATCTGTAGAAGTTAATGAAGTCATGTCAACTGTGAAGCTACCTCCAACTAATTTTTTTCCTTTGAAAACTACGGCACCGTCTTTGAAGTTTACAGTTCCTGAGTGTTCTCCCGTTACTTTTTTACCTACCCATTTGATAGTAGACGCTTTTACGTCGATTTTTTTAGTTTGAGCGTTTACTGAAATACTAGCCGCTGCTACGAATAATGCTATTGCAATTGTTTTTAAATTTTTCATGTTGTAAAAATTGATTTTGGATTAATAATAATTATATAGTGATAAATAATTCTTCGTGAGATTTTCTAACTTTTTTGTAATGTTGTGCATCGTCTGCATCATGTCTGTAACCAACAGCAGCAATAACGGAAGCATTAAGGCCTAATTTATCGAATCCTAGGATTTCGTTGAATGAAGCGGCATTGAAACCTTCCATCGGGCTTGCGTCAATTTTTAGATCTGCAGCTGCACTTAATAAATTACCTAAAGCAATATAAGTTTGTTTTGCTGTCCAGATGTTTTTTGCGTCAGCGCTTAAATTGCCAACAACATTTTTCATCATATCGCTAAAACCGCTCAAAGCTTCTGCAGGAACTCCTCTTGTTTCGCTGATATTATTGATATAACTGTCTACAGAAGTTGAATCAAGATTCACATCGTTTGCAAAGATAAAAAGGTGAGAAGCATCTGTAACCTGAGTCTGCCCGTAAGCTGCTCCTTTTAATTTTTCTCTTATTTCCGGATTTTCAACAATAACAACTTTGTATGGTTGTAATCCGTAAGAAGAAGCGCTTAATCTAACAGCTTCTTTTATTGTTTTTAAATCTGAATCGGAGATTTTTTTTGATGCATCATATTGTTTAGCTGCATATCTCCAATTTTGACTTTCTAAATATGTACTCATAGTATTAATTTTGTTGGGTTCGGTATTTTTCTAATAGTTTATTTAATAATTCTAATTCTTCCTGACTTATGTTTTCGGCAAATGCGCGTTCATGTGCATCTACTTTTGGATCTAATTCTTTTAAAACGTCTAATCCCTTTTGAGTAATCAAAACCTCAATTTTTCGGCGATTACCAGGACAGACATTTCTGGTTACAAAATCCTTTAGTAATAATTTGTCAACTAATCTTGTTGTATTACTCGTTTTGGCCAGCATTCGTTCCTGTATTACACACATATTAGCCGGATTTCCTTTTTGTCCTCTTAATATGCGCAGTACATTATACTGTTCTCCGGATAGATCATACGGTTTTATCAACTCGTTAAAATGATCCTGAATCACATTTTGTGTGTACATGATATTTAGAATAACTTTTTTCGCATTATCCATCTTAACTGTACTCTTAATAACCTCTTCAATTGTCATAGTCGTAAGTGTATAATTTGTATATACAAATGTAGAACAATTAATAGTTGTATATACAAGTGTCGTGTTAATTTTTTGTTAATTCAAAAAAGTGCTGGATTTATCTGACTTTATAATCTTTTAATGAAATAAAATT
>SEBM01000190.1 GCA_004296145.1 Flavobacterium sp. | reverse complement strand
GAATTTTCATCATAAATAAAAAGCTGATTTTTTTGTAAGAACTAGACTATGTAAGGGATTGGTAAAATTCTCACAAATATTTTACAATAAAATTTTGCTGCAATACAATTTTGTTATAAAATTGCGTTATTGTTTAACTAATCAACAATATTATAACAAAAAACCCCTATTATTATGAAAAAAGTTTTTTTATCTGCAATTACAGCCTTATTGCTGTTTTCTTGTCAAAATGACCAAACTGAATCTGCTGGTTCAGAAACAAGCGCGATGGAGCGCCGTGCATGTGCAACTCAGGATGTATTAGAAGCACAACTGAAAGCCGACCCTACTTTGGCAATCAGAATGAATCAAATTGAAGCTTTTACAAACGAACAAATCGTTAAAGGTTTCTCTGGCCGTTTAGTAAATGGCAAAATCGAAATTCCAGTTGTTGTAAATGTTTTATACAGAACTACAGCACAGAATATTTCAAATGCACAAATTCAATCTCAGATTGATGTTTTAAACAAAGATTTTAATGCATTAAATTCAGATTTCAACAGCGTACCGGCTTTATTTGCAGGTGTAAAAGCTAATGTTGGAATCACGTTTGTTTTAGATCAGGTAATTAGAAAATCTACTACAAAAACTTCTTGGGGAACAAATGATGCTATGAAAAAAACAGCTCAGGGTGGTATTGCGCCAACTTCTCCAACAACAAAACTTAACTTATGGTCTTGCGCTATTGGTGGCGGAATCCTTGGTTATGCACAATTTCCTGGTGGAGCTTCATCTACAGACGGTGTTGTAATTGATTCTAAATATTTCGGAGTTTCTGGTTCTGCAAATGCGCCATATAACTTAGGAAGAACTGGTACTCACGAAGTTGGGCACTGGATGAATTTACGTCACATTTGGGGAGATGCAACTTGCGGAAGCGATTTAGTATCTGATACTCCAACACACAACACTGCAAACTATGGTGTACCGGCTTATCCTCACTACAGTACTTGTTCTGGAACTCCTGTAGAAATGACTATGAACTATATGGATTATACTGACGATGCTGGTATGTACATGTTCTCTAATGGTCAAAAAAGCAGAATGGCTGCGATCTTCGTTTCAGGAGGTCCAAGAGCTGCTTTTGGAATCTAATCCAAAAAAAAATAATTATATTTTAAAGCGGGATGTTATCATCCCGCTTTTTTTGTTAGAGGTAATAAATTCAAAAGCTTTTTCCTATATTTACTCTAAAAAATTATTTTAAAACCCCAATATGATAACATCAAAAATTATATCAAACGGAATCTTAAGAGCTTTGGCCACTATATTAGTTGTTGGCATTATTTTGTACTTTTTATACGAAATACAAACTGTCATCGTATATTTATGCATTTCGCTGATATTGTGCCTTATTGCAAATCCGTTGGTGTTGTTTTTAAAAAATAAACTAAAATTTGGTAATTCACTAGCAGCTTCAACGACAATCATTTTCTTTATATTGATAATGGTTGGTTTTATCTTCTTATTTGTCCCGCTGATTATTTCACAGGCAAATAATTTATCGTTATTGGATACGCATAAATTACAGGAACAATTTATTTCTACCGAAGCAAGTATCGAATCCTATTTTAATATTCAGCATGTAGATTTGAATAAAATGCTGAAAGACTCAAAAGTAACTTCAATGCTTGATTTTACTTATTTTACAAGATTTATCAATTCTATTTTAGGTTTTATGGCCGATATGGGAATGGGATTGGTATCGGTATTTTTTATCACTTTCTTTTTTATAAAAGATCAGGATTTATTTAAATCGCAGGCAAGAAGAATTCTTCCGGATTCTAATGAAGACAAAATCCTTAATTCTATTACAAAAATCAACCATTTGCTGACACGTTATTTTATTGGTTTATTGCTTCAGTTAACTGTTGTATTTATACTTTATCTGATTGTTTTATTAATTTTCGGAAACCAGAATGCACTTGTTATTGCATTTCTGTGTGCCATACTAAATATAATTCCGTATATCGGGCCTATTATCGGAACTGTTTTAGCTGCTATTTTAACCATGATCAGTATGATTGGAAGCGATTTTCAAACTGAAATCCTGCCAAGAACAATATATGTTGTCATAGGATTTTTAGTCGTTCAGGCTATTGATAATAATATTAGTCAGCCTATAATTTCGTCAAAAAGTGTAAATTCGCACCCGCTGGAAATATTCCTGATTACTTTAATCAGCGGAATTACTTTTGGAATTGTCGGAATGATTATCGCAGTTCCCGTTTTTACAATGTTAAAAGTAATCCTGAAAGAGTTTTTTCCTGAAAACAAAATTGTCTCTGTATTAACCGAAAGAATTTAGCATTGAATACTTCTATTTTGCACCAAAACATTCAGGATTTTATAAATCAGAATATTGGTGCTTCAATTTCAAAATTAGCACTTCAGAAAAATCCGTTTCCTGAAGTTGACTGGATTTTAATTTTAAATCAAATAGAAGCAAAAACAAAAGCAAAAGAAAAATTACCAACCTGGTTTTCTACAGAGAATATTATTTATCCGAGTAAAATTTCTGTAGAACAAACATCTTCTGAAAAAACTGCAGCTTACAAAGCTTCTTTAATTTCCGGAGAAACCTTAATCGACCTTACAGGAGGTTTTGGAGTTGATGATTATTACTTTTCGAAACAATTCAAAAACATAGCACATTGCGAAATAAATGAAGATTTATCTGCAATTGTAAAACATAATTTTGAGCGTTTGTCAGTAGCAAATTGCAGTTTTTATGCAGATGATTCTACTAATGTTTTAAACCAATTGAATCAAAAATGGGATTGGATGTATATTGATCCATCCCGAAGAAATGATGCAAAAGGTAAAGTTTTTATGCTCAAAGACTGTTTGCCAAATGTACCCGAATTACTTGATTTTTATTTTGAAAAAACAAATTCCGTATTAATAAAAACGGCTCCATTGCTGGATATTTCTGCAGGATTATCAGAATTAAAATTTGTAAAAAACATTCACATCATTGCGCTGGAAAATGAAGTTAAGGAATTGCTTTTTGAAATTCATAATAACTATTCCGGCGGAATAACAATTAAAACGGCCAATATCTTAAAAGACAAAACAGAAACGTTTGAATTTGATTTAAACAATGATTCTAATTTTGCTTCTTTTCATGTACCACAAAAATATCTTTACGAGCCCAATGCCGCCATTATGAAATCGGGCGGATTTGATGAAGTGAGTGCTTTTTTCGACATCAATAAACTGCACAAACATTCTCATTTGTATACATCAGAAGAATTAATTGATTTTCCGGGGCGAAGTTTTGAGATCGAAAAAGTCATTTCATACAGCAAAACTGATATGAAAACCGAGCTCTTAAACCAGCAGGCAAACGTAACTACAAGAAATTTTCCGGACACGGTAGAGAACATCCGAAAAAAATGGAAAATAAAAAATGGTGGAAATTTGTAATGTTTTTTTACAACTGATAAAAATGAAAACAAAATAGTTTTAATTTGCAGAAAAATAACCTAAAAATGAAACAACTAATTACCCTGATTTTTTTCTTATTAACCTTTACAGCATTTGCCCAAAAACCATGCGAATACAGCGCAAATGTAAATGACTCAATTGGTACTTATAAAGTAACAAACGAATACCTGATGAGTGAAAAATATTTTGGAGGAAGCTTCAGTTATGTTTTCTTCTCATTAGCACAAACAGATGGTTTACCAACTCTGAATCTGCAACTTATCCAGAAAAGTAAAGATTTTATAAAAGCCAATTGTTTTGACAAAAACTCAAAAGTTTTTTTACAATTAGAAAACGGAAAAATAGTAACACTACTGCATATTAATCAGGAAAACTGCGGAACACTTATTCGTGATGAAAAAGGTTTTGATAACCGCGTAACCACAGGGATTTTTATGTTTATGAAAGATAACTATGAAGAATTGAAAAAATCTCCAATTTCGATTATGCGCGTTAAATATTTAACTGATACTGAAGATTATATCGTAAAAAGAGAATTAACTTCTGAACTAAACGGAAAAGTAACACATCCGAATACTTATTTCATGGAAAACATTAGATGCGTCGAATAAATTAGTCGCATTTCCATTTTTCGTTTGATACATTATCTTTCAAACCGGTTTTTAAATTATAATGCCACCATTCTGAATCAAAAGAATTAAAGCCATTTTTAATCATTATACTTTTAAGAAATTTTCTGTTCGAAAGAATCTTTTTAGAAAATTTAGTGTAATTATGACTGGCCTGGATTCCGAAAAAATCAAAAGAAGTTCCCATATCAACTTCTTTTCCATTGGCATCAACAATAGAAATATCTACGGCTCCTCCTCTATTATGGATGGAGCCTTTTTTTGGATCAGCCACATATTTTGGATCCGACACAATCTCCCACATTTTTTTCTGAATCGACAAAGGCCTGTAGCAGTCGTAAAGTTTTATTTTATAGCCTTTTTTTATAAAATCTTCATTGGCAGCAATCAACGCTTTAACGGTTTTTAAACGCAGAAAACACTCCGCACAATCATATACTTTTGCTTTCAGAAAGTTATCGTCAGTTGCATATTTCATATCATAAACAAAATCTTTGCTATAATCCTTCAGGTTTACAAAAGTGGTATCTGCGATTTCGTGTGGCACAGGACTTGAGTATGCTTCATGCTGAGCGTTAGCATTAATAACTCCAAAAAATGCAAAAACAGTCAGTAAAAATTGTATCGATTTTGGCATGAAATTAGCGATTTAAGATTGTAAAAAAATTCTCAAAGTAAATATAGAAATAATAAATCTAAACAAAAATTCAACTGCTGTACTAATCATCAAAATTTTAAACCATGAAAAAATTTATCATCTCATTACTAGTGCTTCCTTTTTTGGGCTTTTCACAGGAAAAACAATATGCTGAACCTACAAAATTTATCGAAAATTCCGGCAGCGTTCAGGTCAATATGGATGAAAACGAAAAAACGATATTCAAATCCGGTTTTGGAGAAAGTGTTGCTTTTTATCCATCAGAAATAATCAACTTAAAGAATAACAAAAAAATAAACGGTTTAGTCGTAGAAAGCAGTTTCATCATTAAGTACCGCGAAAACAACCCCGAAGTTTACACCAAAGAAAATGCCTGGATCGGACTAGATGAAATCCCTGATCTGATTGTCTGGCTTCAGGATTATGTGATTCCGAGTTTAGAATCTAATCCTGCCAAAAAACGAACAGCAAAATATATCTTCAACACCAAAGAAGTACAATTCAAATTTGAAATTTACAACAACAATCAAATTTTCACGATAGCCATAAAAGACACCAACTACAAAGACAAATATTTCTGGACAGAAACCAAGGTAAAAGACATTCCGAATATCCTTAAAACCCTGAAATACTTACAGGCAAAATCAAGTTAATATTATTTATTAGCAGCAAAAACATTTATTTTAAAAACACCTTTAGTCCCGCTATCTGCTATATCTCTGGTGGTGAACCCCACCACCAGAGGATACCGCTACTATCGGGGCTAGATTATGTATTTTCGTTTTTTAAAAAACTGACTCCATACCGTTTTAATCTTTTAACTGTAACAATAACAAATCATTAGCGTCTTACTTCTAACTAAATCATATTATTATGAGTGCAGAAAAAAAGACAGCAAGAAAAGCAGGCCTTCTATATCTTCTAATTGCAATAACCGGCGTCTTCGGAATCATGTATGTACCCGTACAATTATTTGTAACCAGCGATATAAATCTGACGGCAAAGAACATTCTGGATCATGAATTACTATTCAGATTTGGTATTTTGAGTAGTCTGATTTGCCAGACCACATTTGTGTTTTTAGCACTGACTTTATATAATTTATTCAAAGATGTAAATGCCCACTTAGCCCGTACACTGGTTGCATTGGTGATTGTAGGTGTTCCTATTGCCTTTCTGATTATTTTTAATGAGTATTATATACTGTTAATCCTGAAAGAGAAATTTATGACCAATTTTTCTTCCATTGAACAAAACAGTCTGGCGATGTTAAGTTTAAAAATGTACGGAAAAGGAAATGTATTAATTGGAATTTTCTGGGGACTTTGGTTACTTCCTTTTGGGCAATTAGCTTATCGGTCTAATTTTATTCCAAAAATTTTCGGAATACTTTTAATTGTCGGAGGAACAGCTTATTTGATAGATGCAACAACTTTTATTTTGTTTCCGGATTATCATCCTGTAACAGGTATGCTGGTCGGAATAACATCTTCAATAGCAGAATTTGCAATGATTTTTTGGCTTTTGGCAAAAGGAGTAAAAAATAATGTAGCTGTTTAAACTGTTTTATATTTCTCCCGTAATCATAATATTCTCCTTTACACCTTTGTTTTTCAGCATTCTAAAATGCGAACGAACAGCCTGATAAAAAGGATAAGAAGTATAAGGTAAATTATATTCTGCCGCATAACGTTTTATAATTGGTGTTATATACGGATAATAAGTATGCCCAACATTCGGAAAAAGATGATGCGCGACGTGATGCGTAAAACCTCCGTATAAAAAATTGGCCAATTTGCTTTCTGTACTAAAATCTTTGGTCACAACCATTTGATGCATTGCCCAGGTGTCAGAAAGATTTCCTTCTTCATCTGTGCCCGGAAATTGAGCATCTTCGTCTACATGCGTAGAAACAAGTGCCACTACCCCAACCACGCTGGCAGACATGTGCATCGCAAACCAAGCGCACAAAACCACATACCAAGGCTGGTTTAAAAAATACATCGGAATAAAAAGCAGGTAAACGAGATTTATAATTTTTGCTGCAAATAACCTGTAAATTTCCTGTTGCGGAATTTTGTCTACTATTTTTTTGACATAGTTATTTTTCTTTCCAAAAAAATCTTTAAAGTCTCTGATATAAATCCAGTTAAGACTATAAAAAGGATAAATAAGCCACATATAAATATGCTGATATTTATGATAATGATACCACGGACTGTTTGGAAAAATCCTGACTATATCACTTTGTTTAATGTCTATATCCCAATCCTGCACATTTGTAAATGCGTGATGAAGACCAATATGCCGACGCATCCAAAGCCAGTGGTTGCTGCCAAATAACTCTAAAACATACAGAAACAAGTCATTATTTCGTGACTTTTTGAATAATGATCCGTGCGCTGCATCATGAAAAGCATTGATAAACAATACAATCATGGTTATCCCGGAAAGGATATAAAAAAGAAACAAGAATGGTGTATGATTTCCGAAAACTAAAATACAGGCATAAAACAAAAAGAAAACTACTAAAAGCCCGACAGACTTTATAATATTTGTAACGTATAAAGATGAATCCTTTAAGACCGTTTCATTGACTTCTAAACGCATCTTTTTAAAAAAATCATCAGTTCCGGGTTTTACAAAAACCGGTCGTTTTAATTTTTCCATATGGTTACTGGCTAGAAATTACACCTCAAATTTACTAAAAAAACTTAAACCACTAACATCCATTACCTTACAACATAAATCAATAAAATTGAAAAGTTGTCGTTTTCTATTTAAATATAAATCTATCTTC
>SEBM01000189.1 GCA_004296145.1 Flavobacterium sp. | reverse complement strand
CCCGCATTCTTTGCAGAAAATCGTTCATTAATAAAGCTCCAAGCCCTTTTCCAATATATTCCGGCAGAAGAAATAAGTTGTCTAATTTCACTTGATTATTTTCTTCTATTATATAGGAGTAATAACCCATAATTTTATTTTCTTCAACTAAATTAAAGACAGGATTATTTTTGATATAAGCTGAAGTAATTGTTAACTGCTTATCCCAAGCCAAAATTTGTTCTTCAGAATATCCCCAAAATGCTTTTGACTTTTTTGTGATTTCCGTTAAACGGATATGATCTTCTGGTTTGGCTTTTTGGATGTTCATTTCTTTTGAATGTTTAACTTTAACAAAGTTAAACACTTCTTTCAAAAACCATTTAAAATAAAAATATCAAAAATAATTTGCGTAACTTAAAAGCTACACATATATTTACGTAACCTTAAAGTTACTTAAACATGAAAACTGAAATTAAACAAAAATGGTTTTACAGCCAATCTCCCGAAGAAGTCTGGCTTTATCTTACAGATCCAGATTTAATTGCACTATGGCTTATGCCGAATGATTTTAAGCCTGTTTTAGGGCATGATTTTACATTTCGTATAAATCCGGTTCCGAGTTTAAATCTTGATGGGATCTTTCATTGTAAAATATTAGAAATCATTCCTTCTAAAAAATTAATCTATAGCTGGATGGGAAAATCTGAAAGTAATGAAATTATAATGGATACCATTGTAGAATGGACATTGGAAAAGAAAGAGAACGGTACCGAACTGCATCTTCTTCATACTGGGTTTAAAGAAGCAAATATTGCAATCTTCGATTCAATGACGGATGGCTGGATGAAAAAACTGGAAAAAATATGTAATCTGTTAAATGAAAAATAATGTCACTACCAAATCTTGATGCTTTACAAGTAATTGCAGATCCGAGTCGTAGGCAGATTCTGCAATTACTTACCAAAGAGCCACATAACATAAATGCTTTGGCTGAAAATTTTGATATGAGCCGTCCTGCGGTTTCCAAACATATAAAAATTTTACAGCAGGCCGGTTTTATTTCGATTCAGGAAATTGGGCGGGAACGTCATTGCGTTTTAAACCAAAAAGGATTTAATGATGTGAAAGCGCTTATCAGTCATTTTGATCAGTTTTGGGAAAACAAACTCAGCAAACTGGAAACTATTTTAAACAGAAAAAAGGATTAATTCAAAAATTAAAATCATGCAAAAAGAAATCTTACTGAGCCTTTTAGACCAAAATCGCAAAGGTTGTCACGCTACTTTTAGACATATAAATGCAGAAAACATTCATTTTAGGCTGACCGAAAAAACAGCTTCTGTTGGTTTTATTTACCAGCATATTGGTGAAACTGCCAATATATTAGGTCAGTCTTTCGGATTTGAAACCAATGTAGAAAACACCACTATCGGACAATCGGACACAGGAAAAAATTATGATCTTCAAACAAGTCATCAACTTATCGAACAAGGTTATAAAATACTCGAAGATGCTATTCAAAATTCTGCTGATACTGATTGGCTAGAAGAAATCGAAGCGCCGTTTTTTGGAGCAATTCAGAGAATTAGATTATTTTCAATAATTCTTTTTCACAACTCGCATCATTGCGGACAAATTGCATCGGCTATTGTAAAAGGAAATTAATCATTGAAAATGTTTAACCATTCCAAAAGAACCGCAGGTTCGGCAAATATTCCAGGGTTGGATTTCAATCCAATCAAAAAATTATAGGGACGATTTGATATTGTTTCATAAAAAAACCGGATTAAAATCCGGCCCTACAATATAAATCGTCCCTGTGGGACTTTAAAACCAAAATTGATTATTTTTTTATTAAAAATTGAAATTGATTTTTGAAATTGTCATTGACATTTTAAGTATTCGAAGTATTATTTTTAATCTCCCTAACCTCTCTTTTCAATTCCAAAAGCAAATCTTTCATAGTTTCAGCTTCAGACAATTCATTTCGTTTATCGCTTCGTCCGATGCTGCATTCGTATTCCCAAATTTCCAAAATCTCTGATGCTTTCACTTCATAATTTGGATAAAATCGATTATCAGATTCTAAAACTAAGGCGTTCTTTTTGTTCTTATTGAGACGTTTATAAACTACTCCTTCGTTTTTGGTAATCAGTATATACGTTTTACCGTCCATAACCTCTCCTAAAGTTTCTACATAGCGCCCGATAATAATCGAGCCATCTTCGTGCGGTGGCATTGAATCACCCTCTACAGGAAATCCCCTGTGTTTACCAGGACCCAAAAAAGGAAGCGAAACCTGTTGCAGACTTTCAATATATTCCGGATCGGCATAACCGTTTAAGTAACCTGCTTTTGCTTTTTGAGAGACAATTTCAATAAAATTTTCTCCAAAACTATCCACTTGTATCGGCAGAATAAGTCGGTTTCCTTCTAGTTTTATCAGGTTTTCTATATTAATTTTACGAATATCGACAGAAAGTAACAAGTCGATACTCATATGAAAAAATAAAGCAATCTGCTTTAAAATATCATACGGCGCTTCTGAAGTTCCGTCTTCGTATTTAACGTATCTTCCTCGGGTAATCTTCAGGTTTTCAGCTAATTTCTCCTGAGATATTTTACTTTTAACCCTTAATGCTCTGATGTTATCTGAAAATAGGGACATAATTAATTTGTTATAATTTGGAACAGCAAATATACTAAAAAATGTTATTATCTGTGCTAATTTTGTAATGTTAAAAATGTCCATTTGAGTGATTATGAATTTGATAGATAAAAATACCGAAGCAACAATAGAATTTTATATTCCTGATTACAGCTCTAAAGTTGAACTGCCTTTTTTTGATGTGGGTATTAGTGCCGGTTTTCCATCGCCTGCAGATGATTTTATTGAGTTATCAATTGACCTCAACAGAGAATTTATCAAACACAAAGACACTACTTATTTTGCCCGGGTAAAAGGATATTCTATGAAAAATGTTGGCATTAATGATGGCGACTTATTAATTATCGATAAAAGTCTGGAACCGCAGAACAACAGAATTGCCGTCTGCCAGATTGATGGCGATTTTACTGTAAAACGCATCAAAATAGAAAAAGATATTATCTGGCTTGTCGCCGAAAATGAAGATTATGAACCCATAAAGGTAACTCCTGAGAATAATTTTGTCATTTGGGGAATTGTGATTCACAGTATCAAATCTTTTTAAAATTAATAAAAATTAGAAATAAATAATAGATTAGAAATGTTTGCTTTAGTAGATTGTAACAACTTTTATGCTTCCTGCCAAAGGGTATTCGAGCCGAAATTAAGAGAAAAACCTATTGTGATTCTCTCTAATAATGACGGTTGTGTTATCTCGCGTTCTGATGAAGCCAAAGCTTTAGGAATACCAATGGCTATTCCTGCATTTAAGTATGAATCTGTTTTTAAGGAAAAAAACATTTTTGTTTATTCTTCTAATTATCCGCTGTATGGCGACATGAGTAATCGTGTTATGAACCTGCTTCGGAATTATACGTCGGAAATTGAAATTTACAGCATTGATGAGGCTTTTCTAAAATTTTCGGGTTATGATTTATTTGACCTGAATGAACTGGGACTAAAAATGCGAAAAGAAGTAACACGCGGAACAGGAATTCCTGTTAGTATTGGTTTTGCTCCCACTAAGGCTTTGGCAAAAATGGCTAATAAAATTGCCAGAAAATTTGCCGACCGCACACAAAATGTTTACTGCATTGACTCGGAAGAAAAAAGAATCAAAGCTTTAAAATGGACTAAAATTGAAGACGTCTGGGGTATTGGGAGAAAACATGCCAAACGTTTAAAACTAAAAAATGTCACTACTGCTTACCAATTTACCCAGCTTCCGGATGCTTGGGTAAGAAAGGAAATGGCTGTTGTAGGCCTTCGTTTAAAACATGATCTGGAAGGAAAGCCAACATTGGATCTTGAAGAAGCCAAAGACCGAAAAATGATAGCTACTACACGATCATTTGAAAAGCGATATACTTCTTTTGATCAAATTTCAGAGCGTATCAGCACATTTACAGCTTCCTGTGCAGAGAAACTAAGGCGACAGAACTGTCATTGCAATATGATTACGGTTTTTATTCAGACTGATTTTCTTGGCGGAGAAAACTCTCAATATTCGCGGAGTATTACCATTGTTACCGATTTTCCGACCAATTCGACAATTGAACTAAATGAAGCGGCACAAAAGGGCTTTAGTGCCATTTTTAAATCTGGATATCGGTATAAAAAAGCCGGTGTGATTGTAATGGGCTTAACACCAAATAATGAAACACAGCTGAATTTATTTAAAACCTCAAATCCAAAACATCAGCCTTTAATGAGCACTATTGACAAAATGAATCAATATTACGGTGAAAATAAAATAAAATTCGGCGTACAATCTTTGGGCAGGCAATGGAAGATGAAACAAGACAGGCTTTCGCCAAAATTCTCTACCTGTCTTAGAGATGTGATTACGGTTAAGGTTTAAATTTTCAAACCATAATCTGAATATTGAACATTGCCCAGATATGCTATAACAAACCTAAAAAAGAAATTATGACACTATTTAACGACACTGAATTATTTACCACGGGTTCAGGAGGAAAAAAAATATTTGACCTGCCTGACACAGAGCTTATTTTGATAGATAATTTCTTTAGCAAAGAAGAATCTGATCATTTTTATGATAAACTACTTCATCAGACCAAATGGAGAGGCTATCAAATGGAAATTTTTGACAAAACGGTCACTGCTCCCAGAATGATTGCCTGGTATGAAGATAAAGACAATATCGGAGCTGATCAGAGTGGTCCTGACTGGACTTATGACTTATTGACCATTAGAAGCCGTGTAGAAAAAGAAACACAACTTGAATTTAACAGCCTCCTTCTGAATTTGTACCGAAACGGAAAAGACGGCGTAGGATGGCACAGCGACAAGGAAGATAAATCGGGTAAAGATCCTATTATTGCATCGGTTACTTTTGGAGAAACCAGAATATTCAGGCTTCGACATAAATTCAGAAAAGACATTGCTCAAATCGAAATTCCGCTGCATCATGGTTCTTTTTTATTGATGGCCGGAACTACAAATAGTTTTTGGCAACATCAGGTTCCGAAAACAGCACGAAATGTATTACCGAGAATAAACTTGACTTTTAGAAGAACAGACAGAAAATTAGAATAGTAAAAATGTATTTAAACCATAATAACGACAGCGTTTCGCGTCAGAAAAAAACCTCAAAATCAAGTGTATAAAATAAAAATGTGGCTTCTTTTTCATTTTATTAGGCAGCACTTATCTTTTTTACTATTTTTCGACTTTTTTCCAATAATATTTTACCCCAATGGCAAAATTAAACAATGACTTAACCCGTTTTTTAGAGGCACAAAACAAGCTCTATCTTACAGCTCTTACTGAACTTAAAAAGGGAAAAAAAGAAACCCACTGGATGTGGTTTATTTTCCCTCAGATAAAAGGTTTAGGAAAAAGTGAAATGTCCAAATTGTATTCTATTGAAAATCTTCAGCAGAGTGAAGAATTCCTGGCGCACCCTGTCCTTGGAAAACATCTTATTGAAGTTTCTAAAGTTCTTTTGGAATTTAAAATGAAATCGGCTGATGCTATACTTGGAGATTTAGATGCTCAAAAACTACAATCGTGTATGACACTTTTTAGCTTAACAAATAATACCGATTCTGTTTTTCAGGAAGTATTGGATGCTTTTTTTTCCGGTAAATTTGATCCGCTTACTCTGTCTATAATTAATGAAATGATACATCCGGCTTTGCAGCAAACGGAATTTTAAATTATTTAGAAATTTATATATTACAAAAAGGAAGTTACTCTAAGAATAACTTCCTTTTTTTTTGAATACATCACTATATTGGAATTTCAATTTTAATCCATTATTTACCATAAAAAAACGTCTTGCAAGCAAGACGTTTTTTTATTTCTATAGTAGCCTTCCGACTAAAAACTTAAAACAAAAAATCTTAGTTTCTTAGTTTCTCAGAACCTCAGCAACTTTTTTTTTAAGATTCCTTTGGTTTAGTAAGATAGTAAACCGGAATTCCGGCCAACATAATTAATACACCCCAGCCGCAAGTAGAGAATTTTGTAAATAATAATGAAATACAAACTGCGCTTGCAACTATAATATATAACATTGGTAAGAATGGATATCCAAAAGCTTTATATGGTCTTTCTGCATCCGGCATTTTTTTTCTTAAGATGAAAATTCCGTAGATTGTAAGAATGTAAAAAATTAAAACGATAATAATTACAAAATCTAATAAATCTCCATACTTTCCGGTAAGACACAAAGCCGAAGCCCAAAAACACTGTGCCCAAAGTGCCCATGCAGGAACACTAAATTTATTTAGTACAGCGGCTTTTTTAAAGAATAAACCATCATTTGCCATTGTATAATAAACTCTTGCCCCGGCCATAATCAATCCGTTATTACAGGCAAAAGTCGAAATCATAATCATGATTGCAATAATCAACGCGCCACTATTGCCAAAAATATATTGTGAAGCTACAACTGCTACACGATCTGATTTTGCAGTTGCTATTTCGTCAAACGGAATAACAGCCAAATACATCAAATTAGTCAACACATAAATAATGGTTACAATAAAAGTTCCCAGAAATAAACTGAAACCAACATTACGTTTTGGATTTTTAATTTCTCCGGCAATAAAAGTAACACCATTCCAGGCATCACTTGAAAATAATGATCCTACCATGGCAGCAGAAATTCCTGTAATTAAAGCTGTTCCGCTAATAGGCAACCATGATCCGCTTTGAGGATTATAGTTGCGTGGTGTCCATGCATCTGCCCAATTGGCATCCCAGATTGAAGCTTTCGCGGCAAGTGTTAATCCAAAAACAATTAATCCCAGTAATGATAGAATTTTAATAATTGTTAGAATAGTTTGCAGAATTTTTCCGTTTTTTACTCCACGACTATTTATATATGTCAATAAAATAATAGTCAGAATTGAAACAATCTGAGCAGCGTTCAGTTTAAACGATCCTAACTCAAATAATATATTTTCGTCACTCAAAGGCTCATATAGATAGGCCGCAAACTTAGAAAAAGCCACACCAACAGCGGCAATTGTTCCGGTCTGAATTACTGCAAAAAAACTCCAGCCATATAAAAAGGCAATTAGTTTGTTGTAAGCTTCTTTTAAGTATACATATTGTCCACCTGCTTTTGGAAACATGGCGCTTAATTCGCCGTAACTCACAGCTGCAATGACTGTAATTAAACCTGAAATAAGCCAAATCAATGTTAGCCAACCAGCCGATCCGACTTGTCTGGCAATGTCTGCACTTACGATAAATATTCCGGAACCAATCATAGAACCAACCACAAGCATGGTTCCGTCTAATAATCCGAGTTCTCTTTTAAAATTTTCCTGGTCTTGGTTTTCTTCCTGCATTATATTGTTTTTTGGTTTTAGGGTTGGTTAAAGATATACTTTTTTTGGAAACTCAAATTAGATTTTTTAATTGTTTCAGCGTTGAAATTTACACTGCTTTTTCAACATAAATAATAAAAAATA
>SEBM01000766.1 GCA_004296145.1 Flavobacterium sp. | reverse complement strand
AGTGTCTTTATACCCGAATTCATTTTCTTTTGGAGCTCTTCACTAAAACCAACGCTGCTAAAATTTTTACCATTTTCGTCCAGTAGTATCAGTTGGTCGGTAGGAGTGAGTTTAGCCAGAATGAGTTCACCTTCTTTTTCTTTTTGCTGTGCTTCACTGAGGTTTTTTACATTTTTAATGTCAGGAATCACCTCCAGGTCAAATTTTATATAGAACGACAGCCGCTTTTGGTAATCGTCCATTAGCGTTTGTAGTGCTTTGTTGTCGGTTTTGCCAATGGCAATAAGCTTGATATTCATTTTTGTGAAAGTTGCGGAGTGGCAAAGTTACAAAGTTTCTTTTTGGTGCGAGAATTTGGAAGAAGTCAACACTGATGAAACCGTTCGAAATGATTTGAAAGAATTTCGATTATAACTTTAGGTTTTGACGTTATAGATTTAATAGACTATCAATATCTTTTTTATATTTATCTAGTTCTAACTCCCACTTTACAATCAAATTACCTATCGATTTTCTATAGGTCATCAATATGTTATCTAAACCATGTTTTAAAAAAAGGGGTAGAAAAGGTTCATAATTTGCTAACTTTATATGCTTTCTTTTAGATTCATTTAAAAATTTTTTATAGATGGACAAAAATTCCATATCGTCTTTGGAATTTTCAGGGAAGCTAAATACTTCTTCAAAGTCATATACATCACAGAAGTCGATAATTGCATTATAGAAATTGTTTTTTCGATAGACCTTTAGTTTGTTTTTACCCTTTTGGGTACTTATTCCGTCGGATAAAAAAATCCTTGGATCTATTAATTCAAAAAATGCCATAATAAGCTCAATACCTTCCTTATTTTCTAATTTATTTTGGATTTTCTTAAATTGAGGAATAAGAAAATGTTTAGTAAAAGCTGCGGGGTCAAGCTCCTTACATAAACTCCAAAAATTGAAACTGTTATCAGCACTCGAAGCTTCCAAGATATCAAATAAATTATTATAGGCCTTCGCTTTCTTGTTACTAGGTAGCTTGCTAATAAAGAGAGCGGCAAAATATTCTTGCATTGAGCGGTGAGGAAACGAGTATTCGAAACCATCTAATACTAAGATAGATATCGAAGTTCTTAAGTCATAAATCAAATCGTTAATTGAAAAATCATAATCAGTTGTAGATTTTACCTTAGATAAAACGTCATTTAAATATTCTAATGTAAATGAAAATTGTCCATCAATCAATGATAAATAAGAAAATGTGCTAAGTAACTTTTCGAAATCATCTCTTTGTAATTTGGTGATTTTTTCTCTGGGATAACTATTTTTTGTTATTCCATCATGCATAGAATATAATGTATCATAGACATTTCTGTAGAATGCGCTCTTCCTTTTAGGGATTTCTGGATGACTCTCGAAAGCCATTATAAACATGGATAATAATAACGGATTCCTTAAATATTCGACATAATTTTGATTTTTTGGGCTTTTAATAATATCAAGAATTCTCTCTTTTCGCTCGTGTGAGCTTACAATCTGACTAATAAACTTATCAACATCATCATCGTCCAATTCACAAACAAAAAAATCATAAAATCTACTAAAATTAACATTGTCCCGAG
>SEBM01000188.1 GCA_004296145.1 Flavobacterium sp. | reverse complement strand
ACAATAAATTTCTTTTTCATGTTTTCTTAAACTATTAAATTAACAGCAAAATTATTACAGAATAAATTTTACACTATCCCAAGGAGCCAAATTTGTATCAGAATAAGGTCAATCTTAAATATTTAAAAATTGAGCTTAAATATCAAATTTTTAAGAAAAAAGGTAAAAAGACAAAACTAAAATGTATTTAAAATCAAACAATTGGCATTGAACTTAAAATACTGAACTGACATAACAGATATGAAAAATAAACGAAAAGCAAATTAGCCTCTCCAAATAAACTACATTCCGTATCTTTGTGCTTTGAATTTTGATATATGGAAACAGTCATTGAAAATATACCAACTGGAAAACCTAAATGGTTAAAAGTTAAACTTCCAATTGGACAAAAATATACTGAACTTCGTGGTTTGGTTGATAAATACAGCTTAAATACTATTTGCACCTCAGGAAGCTGCCCAAATATGGGGGAATGCTGGGGCGAAGGAACTGCAACTTTTATGATTCTTGGAAATGTTTGTACCCGTTCTTGTGGTTTTTGCGGTGTAAAAACCGGAAGACCGGAAACAGTAGATTGGGATGAACCGGAAAAAGTAGCACGTTCTATAAAAATCATGAATATCAAACATGCGGTAGTTACAAGTGTTGACAGAGATGACTTAAAAGATGGAGGTT
Organism: Flavobacterium sp.; assembly: GCA_004296145.1. Lineage (GTDB taxonomy): Bacteria > Bacteroidota > Bacteroidia > Flavobacteriales > Flavobacteriaceae > Flavobacterium. The sequence continues at coordinate 6,922 of SEBM01000188.1, read as the reverse complement.
CAATTATCTGGATTGAAACTGTAAAAGCGATCCGAAGAATGAACCCAAATACAACTCTTGAAACTTTAATTCCGGATTTTCAGGGAATTGAAAGAAATCTGGACAGAATTGTTGAGGCAAATCCAGAAGTTGTTTCTCATAATATGGAAACCGTTCGTCGTTTGACACGTGAAGTACGCATTCAGGCAAAATATGATCGTAGTCTTGAAGTTTTGCGTTATTTAAAAGAAAAAGGAATCAACAGAACCAAATCTGGAATTATGCTGGGTCTTGGAGAAACTGAAGAAGAAGTTTTTCAGACTATGAGAGATTTACGTAATGCAAATGTTGATGTTGTTACGATTGGTCAATACCTGCAACCAAGTAAAAAACATTTACCGGTTAAGGAATTTATCACTCCTGATCAATTTGCAACATATGAAAAATTTGGCCTTGAATTAGGTTTCCGTCATGTAGAAAGCGGTCCTTTGGTTCGTTCTTCTTACAAAGCACAAAAACATATTTTATAAAAAGTTTACTTGTTTAATTGTTCAACGATTAAATGAGTAAAATGAATTAATCACGCATTGAAAACAAGAATTGCTATTAATGGTTTTGGAAGAATTGGAAGAAATTTATTCCGTTTACTTTTAAATCATCCTGAAATTGAAGTCGTTGCAATAAACGATATTGCAGACAACAAAACAATGTCGCATTTGATAAAATACGATAGTATACATGGTGTTTTGCCTTTTAAAGTTGACCACGATGAAAAAGGTATTATTGTAGATGGAAAACATTATTTGTTTTTTCATGAAAAAAGCATTTCAAATTTAGACTGGAAAAGCATTTCTATTGATTTCGTGATCGAATCAACAGGAAAATATAAAACGCACGAAGAATTAAATGCACATATTGAAGTTGGCGCAAAAAGGGTTATTCTTTCTGCTCCTTCTGAAGTTGATACCATAAAAACAGTTGTTCTTGGAGTAAATGAAAACATTCTGGACGGAACTGAGACTATAGTTTCGAATGCAAGTTGTACGACAAATAATGCGGCTCCGATGATAAAAATTATCGAAGAATTGTGCGGAATTGAACAAGCGTATATTACAACAATACATTCTTACACTACAGACCAAAGTCTTCACGATCAGCCACATAAGGATTTACGTCGCGCGCGAGGTGCCAGTCAGTCAATTGTTCCGACAACTACAGGTGCTGCTAAAGCATTGACGAAAATTTTTCCTAAATTGCATGAAAAAATTGGTGGTTGTGGAATTAGAGTACCTGTTCCTGATGGTTCACTAACTGATATTACGTTTAATGTAAAACGTGCTGTTTCTATCGAAGAAATCAACTCCGCATTTGAAAAAGCCTCAAATACAAGTTTAAAAGGAATATTAGATTACACAGAAGATCCGATCGTTTCGGTTGATGTAATTGGTAATACAAATTCGTGTCTGTTTGATGCGCAACTAACTTCCGTTATTGATAAAATGGTAAAAGTTGTGGGTTGGTACGATAACGAAATTGGCTATTCATCCCGTTTAATCGATTTGATCTTACTGATGAAAAAAACATAGATTCATTGTAAGAAGCATTGCGATACATGAAACACCTTTTAATTCTTATCAGTTTTTTTAATTCGTTTTTGTATTCTCAAACCAATCAGAGTACAGATAGTCTTTTCTATTATAACAAGTTAGCAAACGATAATCTTAAAAGTAAAAAATACGACAAATCTGTTTTTTTTACACAGAAAGCAATCGATTTCTGTGCCGCTAATAATAAATATGAAAATTTAGCTTACCAGACTTTTAAGCTTGGTAAAATTTATTATACACAGCAGAATTATGAATTTGCCTTAAAAAACTTCCATAAAAGTGTTTCTTTGTTTGACCACACAAAAACTTCTTCTACAAAAGCATTGGCATTGTATTATATCGGCATAATTAATACTTTAAAAGGAAATCAAAAAGCCGCCGAAATCTATTATACAAAAGCTGATAATCTTTTTAAAAAACTAAATATTGTCGATAGCTCTGAAATTTTAAGCTATCAAAAAGCAATGGCTTTTAAATCCAGCAACAATTTTCCGCTGGCCATAAAAACATTTCAAAAAATTGTCAAAAAACCGGATAATATTTTGGCTCTAAAAACAAAAGCTAATGCTTATTATCAGCTTGGACTTATTGAAATGCAGCTCAAACAAAATGATTCTGCCATTATTTATTTTGACAACGCATTAGAAATCAATGCAAAAAACAATGATTTAGCACAAAAATCAAAAATTATCCTTGCTGTTAGTCAATATTATAAAAAAAACAGAAACTTTGATCTCGCCTATTCTTATCTCGATGAACATTACCAGATTGAGAATTATATTTTAAAAATAAAAAATGCCAAACTTGATTTAAATGAATTCCAAAAATTCAAAAGAAATCAATCAATAAACAATACACTCCAAAAAGAAAGTGAAGAAAAGATTCAGCTAAAAACATATCGGTATTCTAAATTGGTAAGTATTTTGGCTATTGCCTTAATTTCTATTTTATCTCTTTTGAGCCTGGCTTTATATAAAAATAATATAATCCGGAATCAGAATAATTTACTTTTGAGAGAGAAAAATAAAGAACTTATTTTAGCCAAAAACAAAGCGGAAAAAGCATCAAAAGCAAGATCAGAATTTTTATCAACTGTTAGTCATGAGCTCCGGACTCCGCTGAATGCTATCAATGGAATTACGCATTTACTGCTTGAGGACAGTCCTAAAAAAAATCAGTTACAATATTTAGAGTCTTTAAAATTCTCAGGAAACTACCTCACTACTTTTATCAATGAAATCCTCGAAATAAATAAAATTGATTCAACCAAAATAGAAGTTGAAAACATTTGTTTCGATCTCAAAAAATTGTTATTCAACATTCAGGGTTCTTTAAAAGAATTAGCAACTGTCAATAAAAATTATTTCAATCTTGAAATTGACGAAGCAATTCCGGACAACTTAATTGGCGATCCTACCAAATTATCCCAGATTATTCTCAATCTAATCAATAATGCTTTAAAATTTACCCAAAACGGACATGTTAATGTCATCGCAAAATTATATACTATTGATGATGATAATGCGAACGTATATTTTGAAATCGTCGATACCGGAATTGGAATTCCCGAAGACAAATTACAAACGGTTTTTGAAAGCTTTTCTCAGGGATCAATAGAAGTTAACCGAAAATATGGCGGTACAGGTTTAGGACTTACTATTGTAAAAAAACTTATTGAACTTTTGGGTGGCGAAATAAAATTAAAAAGCGAGGTTGGCAAAGGCTCCACTTTTACATTCAGGCTAAATTTTAATATTAGTAAAGAACCTCTTGAAATTATTGAAGAACCAAAACCACACAACTATACACAATTAAAGCATAAGTCTGTTTTATTGATTGAGGATAACAAAATCAATCAGATGATTACGCGAAAAATGCTTGAAAATAAATTTATCAAATGTGAGATTTTGGATAATGGTGAAGATGCCATTGAGCTTTTGAAAGTAAAAAAATTTGACATGATCCTTATGGACGTGCATCTTCCGGGAATTAACGGCACAACGGCAACCAAAAAAATAAGGGAATTTGACAAAACAACTCCAATTATTGCATTAACAGCGATTTCGCTTGACGAAAATCGTGATACGCTTCTTTCTTTTGGAATGAACGACGTGATCACAAAACCCATTGTTCCTGATGAATTCTATAGTATTATTGCGAAGTCTTTTTAGTTTTTAAACGACTGATTTATGGCCTAAGTTACTAAGATTTTGAGCTGCTAAGATTCTAAGTTTTTATTTTTTACATATTCTAAAATAGTGGCATCAAAATTTTGTTTGTTATTGATGAATGTACTTTTTATGGGTAAATAATACAATTGCGAAACCAATTTGGAATCTTTTAAACGTACATAATCTTTTTCTGTAGTAATTATTTTTCTGCTTTCTGCTTTGTTCTGAATCATTTCTAAATCAGAATCAGAAAAATGATGGTGATCGGGAAAAACCAGACATTCATCTTTTCCATTTTTTAAATGATCAAAAAAAGGCGTTGGTTTTGCAATTCCGGCCAGAAGTAATTTTGATTCATTTTTAATGTTGCTTACGGCAATTTTTTCTTCTTTTCCGTAAATCGAATCATCGTAATCTATAAAAGTAAAAAAGGTTTGTTGTGAACAAACTAAATTTAATTTATTGCGAATTTCATCTTGTTTTTCAACAGACAAATCTTTTGGACATTTCGTTACAATTACCATATTTGCCCGATTTGCTCCATTTCTGCTTTCGCGAAGATTTCCTGTCGGAAGCATAAAATCATCTGCATATAAATCTCCATAAGAAGTCAGTAAAATATAAAATCCGGCTTTTACTTTTCGGTGTTGATACGCGTCATCGAGCAGAATAATTTCCGGTTTTTCTTTTTGAGAAAGCAATTGTGTAATTCCGTTTGTTCTGTTGGCATCAACAGCAACCTGAATGTTTGGAAATTTTTGATAAAACTGAAATGGTTCATCGCCTAAGATTTCAGCATTTGAAGTTTCATTTGCCAAAACAAAACCTTCAGACTTTCGTTTGTAGCCACGGCTCAGAGTCGCTACTTTATATTTATCAGACAATAATCTAATTAAATATTCTATCTGCGGTGTTTTACCGGTTCCGCCAACGCTCAGATTTCCGACGGCAATTACAGGAACATCAAATGAAGTAGATTTTAAAATGCCTTTATCAAAAAAGAAATTTCTTATTGAGGTAATAAATCCATATAAAATGGAAAAAGGAAAAAGGATGTATCGGAGTAATTTCATAAAGTTATTTGTCTGAATAATGGCCCATCGCAGAAATTACAAATACCGTTACGACTTCGTCATCTACACGATAAATTAAGCGATCTTTTTGATTAATTCTTCTTGACCAATATCCTGAATATTCATATTTTAACGGTTCTGGATTACCAAAACCCTCATAAGGATTCTCTGTAAGATCTATTAAGATTTTAGCAATATTTTTAATCGAAATTTTGTTTCCTGATTTTTTATGCTTTTCAATATCCAGATTGGCAACTTTGGTTATTTCAACCCTAAACTTCCCCATATATCATCTGGATTCAGGGTAGTTGTTTCCCCATTTCTAATGTTTTCTTCTGCCTTTTTAACTTTCTCAATAAATTCACGACTATACACAACTTCTTCTTCATTGACCTGATTATAATCATCTTTAATAATCTCGATTCCTTCAACATCCTTAAAAAAAGCTTCAAACATAGCCATGAATGCTTTTCCATTTTTGGTGTGTTCGTTAATTTTTATTGTAGTCATGACTAATTGGATTTATATTACAAATATACAAAATTCAAACTGGGTAACGATGAACCTCATTTAATGTGATAATTCAAATATAATATTTTTCGTTTCTTTGCTTTATCATTTTGATTCCGATATCGAGTTATTTCAAACTTGAAACCTGAAACTTTAAACATGAAACAAAAAGTCAAAAAATGAAAATAAAAGAAATAATATCAGTTCTCGAAGAAATGGCTCCTTTGGCTTACGCCGAAGATTTTGATAATGTGGGACTTTTAGTCGGCGATTCTGAAACTGAAAGTACCGGAGTTTTAGTCTGTCATGATGCTCTTGAAAATGTAATTGAAGAAGCAATTGCTAAAAATTGTAATCTGGTTGTTTGTTTTCATCCGATATTATTCTCGGGAATTAAAAAAATTACCGGCAAAAATTATGTAGAACGTGCTATCCTGAAAGCAATTAAGAATGATATTGCTATTTATGCTGTTCATACGGCACTTGATAATCATTCGCAAGGTGTAAATAAAATTTTCTGCGATGCTTTGGGATTAACAAATACGAAAGTTTTGATTCCGAAACAGCATTTTATACAAAAACTAGTTACGTATACCGTTCCTGAAAATGCTCAAGAAGTGCGTCAGGCCTTGTTTGATGCCGGAGCGGGAACAATTGGAAATTACGACAATTGCAGTTTTAACTCCAACGGAACCGGAACTTATAAAGGTAACAGCGAAAGTAATCCAGTTATTGGAGAACGTCACGAACTTACAGAAACAGAAGAAATAAAAATTGAAGTAACGTTTGAAAAACATTTACAATCAAAGATTCTTAAAGCGCTTTTTGCGAATCATATTTATGAAGAAGTAGCTTATGAAATTTACGATCTGCAAAATTCGCATCAGAATATCGGACTGGGAATGATTGGTGAATTTGAAAATGAAATGGACGAAAAAGACTTTTTGCTTTTTGTAAAAGAAAAAATGATTGCTGACGGAATACGTCATTCTGTTTTTAGAGGAAAAAAAATAAAGAAAGTTGCTGTTTTGGGAGGTTCGGGAAGTTTTGCCATAAAAAATGCAATTCAGGCCGGAGCAGATGCTTTTTTGACTGCTGATCTGAAGTATCACCAGTTTTATGAAGCTGAAAACAAGCTACTTTTGGCAGATATTGGTCATTTTGAGAGCGAACGCTATACAAAAAATTATATTGTTGATTATCTTCGAAAAAAAATCCTTAATTTTGCAATCATTTTATCAGAAGAAAATACAAATCCAGTTAAGTACTTATAGAATATGACGAATACGAAAGAATTAAGTGTTGAGGACAAGTTAAGAGCAATATATGATTTACAGCTTATTGACTCTAGAATTGACGAAATCAGAAACGTTAGAGGAGAACTTCCTTTAGAGGTTGAAGATTTAGAAGATGAAGTTGCGGGCTTAAGCACACGTTCAGAGAAACTGAAAGGTGAACTTGAAGTAATAGAGGAGCAAATCAAAGCAAAGAAAAATGCGATTGAGGAGCATAAAGAAGTGATCAAAAAATACACTAAACAACAAGAATCTGTTCGTAATAACAGAGAATTTAATTCTTTGAC
>SEBM01000765.1 GCA_004296145.1 Flavobacterium sp. | reverse complement strand
ACTTTAAATTATCAATTGGGTAAATATTTTGGCATTAAAGTATTTAAAGAAAACAATAAAATTTTGAAGTTGAAATATTACCATCAATCTCACGAGTATTTTGAAAAACATGGTGCTAAAGCGATCGTATTTAGTCGCTTTTTGCCAATTATAAGAACAATTGCTCCATTCGTTGCTGGTGCAGCAAGAATGTCATTCGGTAAATTCAGCTTTTATAATGTTGTTGGTGGTATAGTATGGATTGCAAGTTTGTTATTCGCTGGTTATTTATTAGGTAAAATTCCTTTCGTTGAAAAGAATTTTGAAATTTTAGTCTTAATTATTGCAGTTGGTACATTTTTACCTGTAATTTATGGTGCTTTAAAATCTTTATTCTCTAAAAAACCAATAGAAAAACAAATAGAAGAAGAGATTAAAGAAGATTAATCACAAGTTTCGTCATATCGAACACAGCACAGCGAGAGACCACACTGTTTTGTCTGCTCGTCTTTGCGAGGGAAGCGCAACGACGAAGCAATCTTTCATATTATTCTAGCACATAACTGCGTATATGCAAGAAAGATTGCTTCTCCCGATGAAAAATCGTGCTCGCAATGACGATAATTATTCCATACCTAAATGCATTCTACTAGTGGTTGATGTCTCACCGATCAAAGTATGTTTACTTGCGAGAGACCAGCCCTTTTAATTCTCTCTGCCAATAATATTGCCTTCTTTGTACTTTTGTTCAGTTTTCTCTATCAATTTTTTCTCCTCAGGATCTATTTCTGTTTTGATCAAATTTTTTAAAGTCGGCTGACCAGCATCTACCCAAGCCGAAAACCAAAATGAGCCAATCGATAGAATAGAAGAACGCATTTGCTTCTCCACCATGCCATTCATTTTATCTTGATAAGCTTTAGAATAAGCTTCTGAATACTTTTTAAGAACAACATTATTTCTTTCAGAGAAACTATATTTTTGATCAGATGGAAAAGATTTATTTAACGTTGCTTCAAATACCAAAACACTATCTAAAAGGCTGTGCGAATGTTTCACAATTTTCCATGCAGCTTTCAAAGGATCATCGATATACACCGCTTTACCAACTACAAAGTTATATTTTCCGGCAAAAAGTTCAGGAATTCTGCTTTCCCAAAAGGCGTGTATACCATGTTGATTGGTAAGTTGGCCATTGTGGTTGTGTGTGGTGTGGAGAGGTACATGCGCATCTCCAATGTAATGACCTAAATCAGCAGAATATTTTAAAATTTTTAATGAATCGTGGGTTTTAAAAGCTTTAACTAAACTGTAGTAAGTTCGTTGAATTTGCCAAGGTACAATGCCACTTTCGTTGAGTTTTTTCTGCCCATATTTTGCCAAAGCATCATTAAATTTTTCTGGAATGCTATCTATATTTTCTTCGTAGTTTTCTACATCAAGATAATGTCTAGGAGCTTCTAAAGTATCAATATACCTTCTCTTATCAGGATCTACTGCATGTTCTATAATATATTTGTTGGCAGATTTATAAAAATTAACCATTTCAGTAGGCAAGGTAAAAATAGCCAATTGATTAATCCGCCGATGCGCAAAAAAGCCCCAAGAAGTACATAATATGAGAGG
>SEBM01000187.1 GCA_004296145.1 Flavobacterium sp. | reverse complement strand
TCGTTGTAGTTTGTTATTTTAAACAGAAATCAAAACAAATCGATTTTTGTTTCTTTTGAAGTTTAAAAATTAGTCTAAATTTAGAAAATGGTTTTTAATTATTGATTTAACCTTTGAATTCAGAAAAAAATCAGTTTATAAAAATGAATATGATAGACAAAAGAATTTTGGTTGCAGGAATAGCTGTAACAATGCTGCTTTCAGCATGTAAAACAAAAGATTTAAAAATGAGTACAGCAAAAGCAGAGGTTTCTACAGACAGGAAAGTTGTCGTGTATCAGGTTTTTACACGTTTATTCGGAAATAAAAATACAACCAATAAATCCTGGGGAACTATTGAAGAAAACGGAGTAGGAAAATTTAATGACTTTACAGATAAAGCGCTTACTGAAATAAAAGATTTAGGTGTTACATATATTTGGTACACAGGAGTTCCGCATCATGCATTGGTTCGTGATTATACCGCTTACGGAATATCAAATGATGATCCGGAAGTAGTAAAAGGTAGAGCAGGTTCGCCGTATGCCGTAAAAGATTATTATAATGTAAATCCTGATCTGGCCGTAAATCCGGCAAATCGTTTACAGGAATTTGAATCTTTGATCGCACGCACGCACAAAGCCGGCTTAAAAGTGATTATAGATATTGTACCCAATCATATTGCCCGTAAGTATGAAGGAAAGAACAATCCTGAAGGCGTTAAGGATTTTGGCGCTGATGATGATGTGAATGTTGAATATAGCAGAAATAATAATTTCTATTATATTCCGAACGAACATTTTCAGATTCCGGATGGAGATATTCCGTTAAACGGAGAAAAAAATCCTCTTGTTGATGGCTCGTTTAATGAAAATCCTGCAAAATGGACCGGCAACGGATCAAGAAAAGCCAAACCGGATCAGAATGACTGGTATGAAACGGTAAAAGTAAATTACGGAATTCGTCCTGACGGATCAAAAGATTTTCCTGAGCTTCCAACTGGTTTTGATCAAAAGACATATCAAGATCATTTTGCTTTTTGGCAAGATAAAGACGTTCCTGATTCCTGGAAAAAATTTAAATCAATTGCTTTATACTGGACAGCAAAAGGAGTTGATGGATTTCGTTATGACATGGCAGAAATGGTTCCGTATGAATTTTGGAGCTATATGAATTCTGCAATTAAGATGAAAAATCCAAAAGCTTTTTTATTGGCAGAAGTGTATAATCCAAACGAGTACCGTAATTATATTCGTTTAGGAAAAATGGATTATTTATATGATAAAGTAGAAACATATGATAAACTGAAAGATGTTATTCGCGGAAAATCATCTCCCGATGGCTTATCAGATATCCAAAAAGGAATGGAGGATATTGAACATCATATGCTTCATTTTTTAGACAATCATGACGAGCAGCGTTTAGCAAGTTCTGAATTTGCCGGAACTCCCGAAAGAGGAAAACCTTTGATGGTAGTTTCTACAACAATAAGTACATCGCCAACTATGGTGTATTTTGGTCAGGAAGTAGGAGAGGCTGGCAAAGAAGACGCAGGTTTTGGAAAGCCTTCAAGAACTTCTATTTTTGATTATATCGGAGTTCCAAATCACCAAAGATGGATGAACGACGGCAAATTTGATGGCGGAAAACTTTCTGAATCAGAAAAAAACCTACGTGATTTCTACAAAAGATTACTAAATTTTTCAATCAAAAGCCCCGCATTAATGGGAAGTTTTCAGGAAATTCAATCTGTTAACCGTCAGAATAATCCGGGATATGATGAATTGTTGTATTCTTATGTCCGTTGGTCAGAAAATCAAAAACTAATTATTGTAGCCAACTTTTCATCAGATAAAACAAGCGAGTTTGAATTGAAAGTTCCGGCAGATGTTATTTTAAAATGGAATTTAAAAGACGGTTCTTATGTGCTTTTAGATCAGTTGTATTTGCAAAATAAGACATATTTCACAGTAAAGAATGGGGAAGGAGTAGCGCGAGTTATAATCAAACCATCTGAATCTTTTGTTTTTGAAGTGAAATAAACAATGCTAATTTGCAAAGTTTGTCATTTCGACGAAGGAGGAATCTCCGTAAATAATTCCGTAAATAAGATTACCATTCTTTTTAGAGTTTCTTGTGAAGATTTCTCCTTCGTCGAAATGACAACATTGTGGAGGATAAAGTTATAATAGAATCGATAATCAGGAATAAAAAAAGCTGATACTTTGTAGTAACAGCTTTTTTTTATGTTTTATACTTTTTTGACTTTCTTCAAAGCCTCTTTGTAATTTTCATTTACCTTCTCCCAATTAATATGTTGGTAAAAAGCATCAATATAACTACCTTTTCTGTTTTGGTAATCAAGATAATAAGCATGTTCCCAAAGGTCAATTCCCATAATTGGTGTTCCCGGAATCAAAGCGTTTTTCATTAAAGGATTATCCTGGTTTTCTGTAGTTGTAATTTGAAGTTTTCCGTATCGGTCAACAACTAACCAAACCCAGCCTGAACCAAACTGTTTTTCGGCTTGTCCTTTAAATTGATTTGTAAGATTAGTAAAAGAACCAAATTCTTTATTAATAGAACCTACAAGCGTATCTTTTGGAGTCTGCTCTTTTTGTGTCAGGATATTAAAATAAAGCGTATGATTATAATAACCTCCTGCGTTCTGACGAAGCTTTGCATTGCTCAGATCCATTTTTTTAAGAATGTCTTCAATTGGCATATTTTCAAATTCAGTAGAAACAATCTCTTTATTAAAATTATTTGTGTACGACAAATAATGCTTAGAATAATGTGTTTCTAAAGTAAGTGATCGTATGTCAGGCGCAAGACCATCATAAGAAAAAGGCAATTTAGCAAGTGCAAAAGAACCCACATCTGCTTTTACATCATCAGGAGAACCTATTGTAATTTTTTCTTCTTTTGTTGGTAAAGGGACTTCTACAACTTCAGTAAGCTTATTATCATTACAAGAAAATAATGCTATGCATGAAGTTAAAATACTGAAACGAACAATGTTTTTCTTCATAATATTAATTATTTTGATGTTAGTGAATGTATTATTTGGATATAGTTTTCCTTCGCTTCATCTCTTGAAATATGACTAATCTGCATCCAGGCATTTGTCTTGAAAGCATCGCGCAAATCAAAATTTTCAGATTGATTGTACACAGCTGTTCCAAAAGTTGCCTGTTTGTAATATGCATAAAGCCTTAGCTGCACATCTTGCGGCAAAGAAGCCTGAGTCATTTTCATTGCAATTTCTACAGCCTCTGAGAAACGGGTATCTAAATCTTTATTGGTCATTTAGGCTTTTGTCGCAATAATGGTTTTTCCTCCAATTGCTTTTTGGTTTAACTCCACATTAATCTGTGTACCTAAAGGTAAGAATAAATCTACTCTTGAACCAAATTTAATAAAACCTGCATCAGTTCCCTGAACAACCTGCATACCTTCTTGTGCATAATTTACAATTCTGCGGGCCAAAGCACCAGCAATTTGTCTGTATAAAATTTGCCCAAAAGTTTCATTTTCAATAACTACAGTAGTTCTTTCATTTTCTTCACTCGCTTTAGGATGCCATGCAACCAAAAATTTTCCAGGGTGGTATTTACTGAATTTGATAATACCATCCATAGCATAACGTGTAACGTGTACGTTTATAGGCGACATAAAAATAGAAACCTGTAAACGTTTGTCTTTAAAGAATTCACCTTCGTAAACTTCTTCAATAACCACAACTTTTCCATCAACAGGAGCAAGAATATGATTGCTGTCTCTAACTGCAATTCTTTTAGGGTTTCTAAAAAATTGCAAAATGATAATCAAAATTACAACGCCGGCAATTTGCACAAGCATTCTTAGCCAAGCGATATCAATAAATCTATCAGCAATTAGTAATACAGCTACTGCAAATGTAGTACCTAATAAAATGGACGGGCCTCCTTCTTTATGAAACATAATATAAAATTTGATAAAATAAAAATATAATTGGTGCTACAAATATAACACTATCTAGTCGATCTAAGATACCTCCGTGTCCGGGCATTATCGAACCGCTGTCTTTTACGCCCGCAATTCTTTTAAATTTTGACTCAATCAAATCACCGATTGTCCCAAAAATGCTCACGATTACAGCAATAATAGTCCATATTAAAATTGACATATTACTAAAAGCCGGTTTTGGCTGAATATAAAATTTTGAAATCAAAAAACCTGCTAATGCTGCAAATACAACACCCCCTAAAAAGCCTTCAATAGTTTTTTTAGGAGAAACACGTTCAAATAATTTATGTTTTCCAATCGATTTTCCAACCAGATAAGCAAAAGTGTCATTTGTCCAGATAAGAACAAACAGCCCAATAATAATCTTTGGATTGTAATTATTGGTTCCAAAAGAAATTTTTATAATAAAAATAAAGGGAAGTGTAATGTATCCTAATAAATATAGGTACTTAGAAGAAATACTTATTTTTTGTACAGAATCATAAAACAGAAATAAAATGCACTTAATCGCTATTACAATTGTAACAGCAAGAAGGACCATGTTTAATTCCGGAATATTGGTGCTTAAATCAAAATCTGATTTAAATAAATCATTTAGATAAGCAGTTGTTTGTTTATTATAATGGCTAACTAATACAATTACAGTGTATAATAAAGTCCCAAACAGAATCGAAAAGATTTTATTCAGGTTTACTAAATTAGAAAATTCATAAATTGTTATAATTAGAAAAATACCAAAAAGGATAATAAAGCTTTCGGTAGAAAACAAAATAGAAGTTAATAACAAAGCGATATAAACAGCACCAGAAATGGTTCTCTTCAGTGTTTCATTCATCTTAAAGATCTTCTAAAAGCAATAAATACAAATTTTTGGCAACACTTCCGTATTGTGTAAAATCTTCTTCTTTTGCTTTTTCGAAATATTTTATTGTGGTGATATTGGTTGGATAGTCTCTTTCGTATTTGCGTTTAATAGCGCTAAGCCCGTCACTTTTCATACTAAGAATCTGGCTTGTGGTAGCTATAATAACAATATTGGCAGGCAATTCATTTGGTTTGTCCTGTCTGATCTGCTTAGAAGAAAACAATATAGATCCTTCGTCAGCAATAAGGTTTTCGCAGGTTGCAAGTAAAAATTTTGGATTTCTTGGAGAGAAATAAAGCAGTTTGTTTTCTTCTAATAAGCTAAATAAACCGGGTTCATAACAAAGAACTTCATTTTCAAACCAATCGTTTTCTTCCAGAATATTTTCAAACTGTTCTGCAACTTCCTGTTTGTTTTCACAATACAGAAATTTACCGCCATTTTTTTTAAAATTAAAAATGAATCTCTCATCAATCGATAAATGACTGTCCGGAGTAGTGGTATGTCCTCCATATTCGCTTACATGTTCTTCATCAGAAGCGGCGTCGCCTGAACCAAATATTTTTTTGAAAAAATTCATTTTTATATGAATAATTCAAAAGGCTATTTTGAATTAAGATTTTAAAAAATATTGTTTATTTATTGAATAATTTACGAAACGTATTCTTCTAAATTTTTGTCAAAAGTACGTTTTCCGAAAATTGTTTCTAAGTCATCTTTAAAAATAACTTCTTTTTCTATCAGGATATCAGCAAGCTGATTTAACTTGTCTTTGTTCTCTTCAAGAATTTGAATAGCTCTTTGATATTGACCTTCAATTAGTTCTGAAATTTCTGCGTCAATGATTTTTGCAGTCTCATCAGAATAAGGTTTAGAGAAGTTGTATTCACTTTGTCCGCTTGAATCGTAATAAGTAACATTTCCGATTTTATCATTCAAACCATAAATAGTTACCATAGCACGAGCCTGACGTGTTACTTTTTCTAAATCACTCAAAGCTCCTGTAGAAATTCTGTCAAAAGTTACTTTTTCAGCAGCTCTTCCGCCCATAGTAGCACACATTTCGTCTAACATTTGATCTGTTCTTACGATTTGTCTTTCTTCAGGAAGGTACCATGCAGCTCCTAAACTTTGTCCACGAGGAACAATAGTTACTTTGATAAGTGGTGCAGCATGCTCTAACATCCAGCTTACAGTTGCGTGACCAGCTTCGTGAATTGCAATTGCTCTTTTCTCTTCCGGAGTAATGATTTTGTTTTTCTTTTCAAGACCTCCAATAATTCTGTCTACAGCATCAAGGAAATCCTGTCTGTCTACAGCAGCTTTGTTGTTACGTGCTGCAATAAGAGCAGCTTCGTTACAAACGTTAGCAATATCAGCACCAGAGAAACCAGGAGTTTGTTTTGCTAAGAAATCTAAATCAAGACCTTCAACTTTTTTGATCGGTTTTAAGTGTACCTGAAAAATTTCAGCTCTTTCACGGATGTCCGGTAAGTCAACAAAAATTTGTCTGTCAAAACGACCGGCACGCATTAAGGCTTTATCAAGAACATCAGCTCTGTTTGTTGCAGCCAGAACAATTACGTTAGAGTTTGTGCCAAAACCATCCATTTCTGTTAGTAATTGGTTCAGAGTATTTTCTCTCTCGTCATTTCCGCCTGACATATTGCTTTTTCCTCTTGCTCTACCAACAGCATCAATTTCGTCGATGAAGATAATAGCAGGAGATTTTTCTTTAGCCTGTTTAAACAAGTCACGAACACGTGATGCACCAACTCCTACAAACATCTCAACAAAATCAGAACCTGATAATGAAAAGAAAGGAACCTGAGCTTCACCGGCAACAGCTTTTGCTAATAATGTTTTACCAGTTCCCGGAGGCCCTACAAGTAAAGCTCCTTTTGGAATTTTACCTCCAAGGTTGGTATATTTTTCCGGATTTTTAAGGAATTCAACAATTTCCTGAATTTCTTCTTTTGCACCTTCTAAACCGGCAACATCTTTAAAAGTTGTTTTAATGTCTGTTTTCTCATCAAACAATTTAGCTTTAGATTTTCCAATGTTGAAAATTTGTCCGCCTCCGCCACCAGAGCCACCAGACATTTTGCGCATAATGAAAATCCATACACCAATAATGATGATAATAGGAAGTAAGCTGATTAGAATATCGCTCCAGTTATTTTTTTGTAAAAAATTAAAATCTTTTAATTTTCCGGTTGCAACAGCTTTTTCCAGTTTAGTCTGAAAAATCTGGTCGTTACCAATTTCCAAAGTATAGTGAGGACCTTTATTTGGTCTTTCAAATATATCTTTAGATACTTTTTTATTAGCAGCATCTTTTAATGCAGCTTGTGTTAAATATACTTCAGCTTCAGCTTTATTGTAAACAATAACTTTGTCAATTTGACCTTTTTCTAATAAAGTATTGAATTTAGAAGAAGTTAATTGAGCTGGTTCACTTAAGTTAGATCCTCCAGTGGCAAAACTTATAAATAAAAAAACTAAAAGTATTGCGGTGTATATTAACCAAGGACTTATTTTAAATTTACTCGGATTTGGATTATTATCTTTAGCCATTAGGAAAAATTTTCTTTAGTATTTGTTTTCGATTGTAGTTATTTTGGCGTCACCCCAAAGGCTTTCGATATTATAGTATTCACGAATGTGTTTCTGGAAAACATGTACCACAATATGCACATAATCCATTAGGACCCATTCTGCATTATCGGTTCCTTCTACGTGCCAGGGTTTATCTTTTAGGTCTTTTGATACTGTTTTTTGAATTGAGTTTACAATGGCATTAACTTGAGTGTTAGAGCTTCCGTTGCAGATTACAAAATAGTCACAAACAGCCGTGTCTATGTCTCTTAAGTCAAGAATATCGATATCATTTCCTTTTACTTCTTCAATTCCTTTGATTATGTTCGCCAACAGAACATCATTATTAATAGTCTTTTTCGCCATGAATTATTTTATATGAATCTGTAAAGTTACCAAAAATTGTGGTTATTTTTGAACCTTAACAAAATATTAAATTAAGTTATTTAAATTATTATAATGAAACTAATCAAACTCGATGCCATAGATTCTACAAATGACTTCTTAAAAGCATTGGCAAGCAACGAAGAACTTGATAATTTTACAGTCGTAACTGCTGAAAATCAGACAAAAGGAAAAGGCCAAATGGGAGCAAAGTGGCAATCCGAATCAGGTAAAAACTTAATTATGAGTGCCTTGGTAAAAGATTTCCTGTTTGATAATGAAAAGGTTTTTGATCTGAATATTATAGTTTCACTTGCTGTTATAGAGACATTAAAATCATTAGATATTTCTAATTTAAGCATAAAATGGCCAAACGACATTATGTCATACACTAAAAAAATTGGTGGCATACTAATCGAAAACACCATAAAAAGTGATGGCAGAATCGTGTCAGTAATAGGATTAGGACTGAATGTTAATCAGACTAATTTCGGTGAATTGCCAAATGCATCGTCTTTATCCTTAATTTCAGGAAAAACTTTTGATAAAGATATTTTACCTTCTCTGATTACCGAAAAAATCAAAGAAAAAATCGAATTGTGGCCAACTAAATCTGCCATTTTCTGGGAAGAATATTTTAATCATCTCTTTAAAAAAGGAATTCCGATGCCATTCAAAAATTTAGAAAATCAAAACTTTATGGGAATCATCCAAGGCGTTTCTCCAGTTGGAAGAATTCAGATATTACTTAAAGATGATTCGGTTTCAGAATTTGATATAAAAGAGATTCAGATGCTTTATTGAGAGGTTCTAAGATTCTGAGTTGCTAAGGTGCTAAGTTTATTACTTGGCTTTAGCAAAACTTCAAAGTTTATTTCACGCAGATTTAATAAGATTTAAGCAAATTATGCAGATATAAATTAAATTTAATCAGTTTTAATAAAGCCTAGCGAATTTACAAACAATCTGCAGAAAAAAAAACTTTGTGCCTTAGTGCCTTCGTGGCAATAAAAAACAAAAAAAGTCCGATCGTTAAATCGGACTTTAAATTTTATGTTGGCTTTAAATAATTAAAGCTTTGTCATATTCGTAGCCAAAGTTTCAATAAACTTACTGATTGGCCCTTTGATCATCATCGCCATCATAGCGTTAAATTCACCATCAAAAACCAATTGAACGGCACTTTCTGAATCAGAAATACTATCAATGTTAGAAACTAGTGTAAACGGAAGTTTATCACTTGCAGCGCCCAGAACAATTTTGTTTGGAGCCACTTTTTCCTTCATTTTCAATTTGATTTCCGGCATACCTTTCAATCCAAAAATAAAAGCATCTTCGCCGATAACTTCAAATTTAGCAATATTATCCGGCATTAGTTTTTCGAAATTCTTAACATCAGTCAACAAATCAAATAAATCCTGAGCTGATTTCTGAACAGTAACTTTTGGACTTTCTAAGTTCATATATTTTTATTGTTTTTTATTATTAAACCGAAATTTAAAAAGGAAATTCCAATTTTTAAATCCCAAATTCCAAAAAGAGCGAAGCGATTTTTAGAAAATCTAAAATCTAAAATCTAAAATCTAAAATCTAAAATCTAAAATCTAAAATCTAAAATCTAAAAATTATTCCTGCCCCCAAGTAGACGGAATCTCATTCCATTCCTGCAAAGCAGATTGTTGGTCTTCAGTAATATATTGTTTTTCTACTGCTAAGTTTAAGAGGTTTTCATAATTACTTAACGTGTACAGGTCAATATTTGCGTTTTTGAAGTTTTCTTCAGCAACATTAAAACCATACGTAAAAATCGCTGCCATACCTTTAATGTTGGCACCTTCGTTACGTAAAGCTTCCACAGCCATTAAACTGCTGTTTCCTGTACTAATTAAATCTTCGACCACAACAACATTCTGGCCTTTTTGTAAAAAACCTTCTACCTGGTTTTGTCTACCATGTTTTTTGGCTTCCGGACGCACATATACAAACGGTAATCCAAGGCTTTCTGCTACAAGAATACCAATTCCTATAGCGCCAGTGGCAACTCCGGCAATGACATCTGGTTTCCCAAATTGTTTTTCTATATTTTTCGCAAACTCATCACGAACGTAATTTCTGATGGCAGGAAATGAAAGAATTAACCTATTATCGCAATAAATAGGAGATTTCCATCCAGAAGCCCATGTAAAAGGATTTTCTGG
The DNA here is from genome assembly GCA_004296145.1 of Flavobacterium sp. Lineage (GTDB taxonomy): Bacteria > Bacteroidota > Bacteroidia > Flavobacteriales > Flavobacteriaceae > Flavobacterium. The sequence continues at coordinate 3,010 of SEBM01000187.1, read as the reverse complement.
ATTCAATTTAATTGCATTTATTTGCAAAAGCAATTCGGCTGTTTTTTCGGCTGTATCTTTATTAAAAATCATACTACAAATGTATAAAGTTTTTGTAAACGACAAACCACTTTTTTTGACAAATGAAATCTCAAAGGAAACAGATTTTCAATTGTTCTTGCTTGAAAGTATTGATATCGAACAACTTATAGTTAAAATTTTTCAAAATAAAATTCAAAAAGCCTGTTTATACCATCCTGACGAAAGTGAAATAATGAAAACCCTAAAAGCCAAAATTCCCGTTAACAAAGCGGGCGGAGGATTGGTTTATAACAAAAAGAGGGAGGTTTTATTCATTTTTAGAAACGGAAAATGGGATCTTCCGAAAGGTGGAATCGAAAAAGGCGAGGAGATTGAAGACACCGCCATGCGCGAAGTTGAAGAAGAAACCGGAGTTGGGAAACTCAAAATAACAGACAAACTCGAAAAAACCTATCACGTTTTTAAACGCAACGGAAAATACAAACTCAAAATCACCCATTGGTTCGAAATGGAATCTGATTTTGAAGGAATTCCACACGGACAGGCAGAAGAAGGAATCGAAAAAGTTGCCTGGCTAAATCCTGTAGAAATCAAAGAAGCCTTAAAAAACTCTTACGAAAACATCAAATTGTTGTTTGAAAAAGAAAAGGTTTAAAAAAATGATTATACTAAAATTCCAATTTTTATCATGAAACTTCAAGTTAAAAATTGGAATTTGTATTTAAGAAGACGAGCAATTCCAGCTTGAAATTACTTTCCAGTTATCTGAGTTATTGTTTCGTTCGTAAACATAATAGCATTGATCGGAACACATTAAACCACAGTAAAATTGCTGTATAACAAGAGCATATTTTTTGTCCAGCGAAAAAAGCGGAATCGAAAAAGAATACGAATAATTGGATCCAATTTTTAAGCCTTTCTTACTGTGTTCACTAATTTTTTTCTGTTCTGCGGGACCAGTTAAGCTGAATTTTTTAAAAGCAGTTTTCTGCCAGACAGAATCTTTTTGATTCAAATATTGTTTTTCGACAAATTTTAAATCTTCTGGTTTAAAATAATTTTGAAGGCTTTTATTCCTTAAAATACCGCTTACAAACGAACTTAATTCTATTTCCAGATTTTGTTCTCCATAAATATCATATTCGGTCCAGCGTATAATTTTCTGGTCAATTTTTTCAATCTTTTTTCCGGAAACATCCAAATGCTCCAGAAAAGTAACAATTTCTTTGTTGTCAGGAATATTTTCAGTGCTTTGCGAAAAGCATAAAATTGAAAATAAAAAAGCGATGCAGGTTAATGTAAATTTCATGGTTAATTAAATCGATTCAGTTTTTTTATTTCGGTTAATAAAGTTTCCGGACTTACAGGAGTAAATACCAAATCTCTTTCCGGTTTTTGACTAATAGTTGTTTCTTTGACTGCTAAAAAAGCCTGATTATCATAAAATTTAATGGCAATAATCGTAGCTTTTTCTTTTTTTAAGGCATTGCTAAAAATGACTTTTTGGGTTGTTAAGTTCCCCGGTAATATTGATTTAAATCTATGAAAAACAATACTCATCGAAATGTTTTTTGTCTCGTTTGCGTTTACGGCAAAATCAGTCAGCAATGATTCAGGATAATCCAAAAAACGATCGCAATTAATGTATCCCAAACTTGTACTGCTAAACGCATAATAACCAATCTCATCGGCCTTTATATTATCTTCTGTTTTAATAACAGGCGCGTAATATTTTGGTTTACGGGTACTATATGTTGTTGAACCACTTTGCGATTTATATTGGCCTTCCGCATCAGAGATAGTGATTGGTAAAGAATAAGTAACATTTACAGGAATTCCATTTATTTTGCCGGGACTAAATTTTCCTAACTTCTTAATTACACGAATCGCCTCTGCATCAGATTCTTTGTTAATGCCTTTGGTTACCCAAACATCGGTAACATCTCCCGATTTGTCAATAACAAATGAAGCATAAATTCTCCCATAATTTTTTTCATTAGTTTCATCCTCAGAACGTATGAAATTATTGCTGATAAATTTTGTCATTTTTTCATAGCCGCCATCCAGATAAACAGGTTTTTCATCAACATTTGTAAATGCCTTATTAAGATCTATAGCATCTTTTTTAAGATTCCAATAGATCTTATCATCTTTCCAATTTCCGGAAAAAAGCTGCATTCCCTCTTTTTCATTTTTTCTCGGAAACGCAATTTCAATCGCTTTTCCGCTTTTTAAATCACATTTTTGATTTTCAGAAAATACATTGACATCCAACATACCGCCCGTTTCTAATAATTTTCCGTTAGAAGTTGTAGAAAGTCTTCCCAATAAAATATCCGAAATACTATAATATTCTTTAACCGAAATTTTGATTTTACCCGTTACCGCATTTTTAGAATTCGAAGTGACAAAGCTATTGGCGCGAATCGTGATTTTAGTTTTTTCAGCGCAGATAATAGTCGTGTCTTTAGTATTGTTGATAAAGAAGAATTGCGGTTTTTTATCATTTTTCAGATAAAAATTAGCCAATAATTTTCTATCTCCCGCCAAATCAGCAGACGAAACAGTTTTAGTACTGTCAGTTTGTAAAATGTTGGTCTGCAGACTATCATTAGACGTTGTATTTGTTGTAGTTTTTTGAGATCCTTCAACAGAATTAGCTTCCTTATTTTGATTTTTACACGAAATAAAAATCAAAATAAAAGCAAATGGCAACAACTGTTTTAGTGTCATAGCAGGTTTTGGTTTTGGGTATTTCAAATATAAATTATTTCTTATCAATATTCAATAAATTAAATTTCAAATTCCAAAACCCCATTAAAAATTTCTATTTGGGCGTGCCACCATCCCGATAAGAGGGCAATTCACCACACGCATATACGCCCTCTTATCGGGATGCTGTCGGGCTATCCGCTCCGCTTTGGCGGATTGCTTCTATCCCTCACGCGGAGCTACACTTTATGTTGCAAAAGTTTTTAAGAGTAAATAC
>SEBM01000186.1 GCA_004296145.1 Flavobacterium sp. | reverse complement strand
CTCAAAACCATTTAGAATAAGGTATAGACAGAATAGTGCGCCAACAGGCTTTAACCTGTCACGCAAGCCCCAAAGAATAAGAAACAAAATATTGTTCTTGTTCAAAATAAAGTAATAAAAGAAATCTAAATTTACAGGGAATTTTAGAGGCAAAAACATGGGACATCTCATTTCAGATTTCGGCACCAGACTTATAAGTCTGCATAAAGCAGATGAGAATATTTTAGAATCACCAACACAGTTTAGCGAATATACCGTCATATTTGTAAACAAAGGAGAAGGCATTTTTTATTCTGATTTTGGAGCTTATTCTTTTAAAGGACCAATATTGCTGTTTTCTACTCCAATGCAGGTTATTTATATTAAAAATATACTGGACGCAGAATATACTGTTTTGCAATTTCACAGTGATTTTTATTGTATAGAATACCATCGGGAAGAAGTTGCCTGCAATGGTTTGCTTTTTAATAACATTTATCTTGTTCCTTCGCTTACACTCAATAATACAGATCACGAAAACTTTAAACTTCTTATCAATCAGATTACTGAAGAAATAGAAACAACCTCCCCTTCTGATATTGTTTTAAAATCGCTACTGCAATTATTCCTGGCAAAATCAAGTCAGATTAAAAACAGGGAAATTGAAAATAACAGAAACACAACTTTGCGCGATGACGAAATGGAGCGTTTTAAACAATTGCTCGAAACCCATTTCCTGACGCTGCGCAAACCTTCTGATTATGCTGATTTGCTGAATATGTCGCCAAATAATATGAGCAAAAGATGTACAAAATATTTTAAGAAAACACCTTCGCAACTGATTACCGAAAGGATGATTTTAGAAGCGAAGAAACAATTGCACCTGACCCGAAAAAGTATCAAAGAGATTGCCTACAATCTTAATTTTCAGGATGAATTTTACTTTAGTCGTGTTTTTAAAAAACATACTAACGAATCTCCTCAGACTTTTAGAGACAAAACAGGGATTTCTATAGTGGCTGATTTGTACAGGTAATAGCCTTTTTTGTCCATGTTTCAGGATGTATGTCCGATGTAACTTTGTCCCAACAAAAAAACAAATTACATCATGAAACAGTTTATTATACAACAGATTGCCAGTCTTGAAAATCTGGCTAAAAATGCAATACGTTTTGGAATAGTTGTCATATTTATTTGGATAGGAAGCCTTAAATTTTTCACTTACGAAGCAGATGGTATTGTGCCTTTTGTAGCCAATAGTCCTCTAATGAGTTTCTTTTATAATACGCCGGATGATTACAAAAAACATCAAAATAAGGAAGGTGAATTTATTCACGCTAACTATCAATGGCATCTTGAAAACAATACGTATGGTTTTTCAAAAGGTCTTGGTCTCTTTTTAATTTTTACCGGAATTTTAGTAGCATTACATAGAATTACACCTTTTTGGAGTATGATTGGGAGTTTACTGGTGTTTTTAATGACAATTGGTACACTTTCTTTCCTTATCACAACACCGGAAAGCTGGGTTCCAAATCTCGGTGATAGCGATTATGGTTTTCCCTTTTTATCCGGACGTGGAAGGCTTGTTATTAAAGATTTAGTTATTCTTGGCGGTGCCTTAATCACGGCGAGCCAGTCGGCACAATTGTATCTCAAAAATAGAAGAGTTTAAACAGGATTCTTTTTAACTTACTTCAATAAGTAAAGGATTTAGTTATTTTGATACTTTAGGAGAATTAAAATAAAATGATTTAAAATTCATTTCTATTATATAATTTTACGCTATGTACGAAATATTCCAAAAATACCTTGAAGAAAAAGCGACACTGACACCATCAGAAGCCGATTATATAAAGTCTTTTGCTATCATTAAAAAACTTCGTAAAAGACAATATCTGCTTCAGGAAGGCGATATTTGGAAATATGATGCTTTTATCACTCAAGGTTGTCTGCGCACGTATACCGTAGATGATAAAGGAAATGAGCATGTCAATAGTTTCAGTATTGAAAACTGGTGGACTGGCGACAGGGAAAGTCTGCTGACTGCCGCTCCTTCCCGTTTTAATATCGATGCTATTGAAGACAGTGAACTGGTACTTTTTACCCATGAAAATTTTGAACTTCTGTGTCGCGAAGTACCTGCTTTTAATACCATGGTCAATATCATTTTGCAGCGAAGCTTTATTGCGGCACAAAATCGTATTCAGGCTTCGCTGAGTCTGACAGCAGAAGAAAAATATCTGAATTTCATACACAAATATCCCGGATTTGCCGTAAGGATTCCGCAAACTATGATTGCATCGTATCTTGGCATGACGCCGGAAACACTAAGCCGGATACGGAAACAAACCGTAAAAAAGTAATATTATAAAGGAGCTGTTTTTGGCTCCTTTTTTTATGCCTTTTTCAAACTCTTGATCTATATCAAGTTTTTACTTATTTCTAATCAATGCCCACGTCTGTAGGTTGGCGCAACTTTGTAATGTTCAAAAGGAACAATAAAAACATTATAAATATTAAAATTAGAAATCATGTCAAAAACAATTTTCATTACAGGAACAAGCACCGGATTTGGTAAACTTACAGCTATAACTCTTGCCAACGCAGGTCACTCTGTAATTGCAGGAATGCGCAACACTCAAACTAAAAATGCTGCAGCGGCTGCAGAACTTTCGCAATTAAACAATATCGAAGTCGTAGAAATTGACATTACAAATGATCTTTCTGTAGCAAATGCTTTTGAAAAAATACTTAACAAATATGGCAAAATCGATGTTCTGATAAACAACGCTGCTGTGAGTGGTTTTGGTTTATTAGAAGGTTATTCTCTGGATCAGTTTCGTAATATGTTTGAAGTTAACACTTATAGTGTTTTAAGAATGTATCAGGCAGTACTTCCTTCAATGAGAAAAGAGAAAAACGGACTTATCATAAATATTACAACCGGCGCAAGCGGTCATACATTGCCATTCATGATTCCGTACATCGCTTCAAAATTAGTGGTTGAAAGTATTACAGAAGGTTTGCAGGACGAACTTAAAGATTTCGGAATTGAAAACGTAACTATTCAGCCAGGTGTTTATCCAACAGAAATGAATAACGGAAGCAAAGCTGGTATCAATGCTGATAAACAGGAAATAATAGCCGAGTACGGCGATGCTGCTACTGAAAAATTTAATGCACTTGGAGCTGCTCTTTTTGGAAAAATGGCTCAATTTGATATGAACCCGCAAACTATTGCTGACGGAATTCTGGAACTTGTTTCTATGAAAAAAGGAAATCGTCCGCTTCGTTTTCCGCTTGATGCCATCGCACAGGGAACAGATAAAGAATTTATAGAATCACGTGCTGCTATTAAAGCAAAATGGCTGGCTGCTTACAGTAATTAATTTTTAAACAATTGCAATATCAATTTCAAATTGCAATATCAATGTCAATTGTAATATTCAATAATAATAAAGAAATCATATATCATGAAAACAAATAACAAAAAATCGAATCAAAAATTGAAAGCTTCGGCTGTAGCATTACTTAACTTAATATTCTTTTCAACTTCAGAAAAAACAGAAGCACAAAATAGTGCTGGCATAATCGGAATAGATCATGTCGGAATTAATGTCCCGGATTTGGAAAACGCTATGCCCTTTTTTAATGATGTTCTTGGGTTCACACCGATAACCCAAATTGGCCCGATACCGCTTGATGCAGGTTGGAAAGAACTTACCCGCATAAATCCTGCTACCGGAGCTGTTACCATAAAAATGATCAATGCAGGAACAGGGGCCAGTATAGAAGTTTTTGAATATGCTGATAATAAAGGAAGTCAGGTTCAACCGAATACAGATGATATCGGAGCATCGCACATTGCGTTTTATACAACAGATATTCAGACGGCAGTAACATATTTAAAAAGTAAAAATGTGAAAATTTTGGGAGAGCCTTTTGTAACACCTTCCGGAGATACTGCTGGCGAAACATGGGTTTATTTTGAAACACCATGGGGTTCTAAAATGGAACTTGTTTCTTATCCGAACGGAAAAGAATATGAAAAAAACAATCCAAAAACGGTATTATGGTCTCCAAAAAAATCTGTCGTTAAAAAAGATTTCACAAATGCTGATCTTGCCACAAATAAGATTTTAATAGAAAACCATCTTAAAATCTGGAATGAAAAAGAGGAGACAAAAAGAACTGCGTTATTAAATAAAGTTTATGATGCTGATATCGAAATGGTGGACCGTCATTTTATAGCTGTGGGAAATGCTGAAATCAATAAATTTATTATTGAATTGCACAAAAAAAATCCGGACTTTAAGTTCACTTCTAAATCAGTTGAAACTCATCATAATATTGTTCGTTTATACTGGCAGTTTGGATCAAAAACAAAACCTGATACTGTGACCGGAATGGATTTGTTTGTAATAGAAAATGGAAAAGTACAAAAGTTGTATGTTTTTGTAGATGAGAGTAAATAAGCTGTCGTTTACATTTATAAAAAAGCCTGTAAACTAATTTTACAGGCTTTTTTATGGAAAATAATTACTTTATCTGACAATAGTTTCCTGAAGTTCTTCCAACGTTTTTCCTTTAGTTTCGGGCATCATTAAAAGCACAAAAAGTAATTGAAAAACCATCATGGCAGCAAAAAACAAGAATACGGTTCCTGCTCCAATTGTTGAAAATAAAAACGGAATCATAGACGGTATAATTGCAGCCAGAACCCAATGTACGGACGAGCCAAAAGCCTGACCGCTTGCGCGTAAGTGATTCGGGAAAATTTCTGAAATAAAAACCCAGATTACAGCGCCCTGACCAATAGCATGTGACGCAATAAATAAGAAAAGGAAAATCGGCACCTGCATTCCCTGCCATTTTAGAAAGAATGCCAAAGACACAAGTCCCAAAGAAATAATGTAACCAACAGAACCAATATACATTAATACTTTTCGTCCCAGTTTATCAATCAGGAAAACACCAAAAAGCGTAAATACTAAATTGATCAAACCGATTCCGACACTGCTGATTAAAGCGGTGCTTTCTCCTAAACCTGCTTCTGCAAAAATTCTTGGTGCATAATATAAAAAGGCGTTAATACCAGAAAACTGATTAAACGCTGCAATAAAAAAAGCAAGCATTAACGGAAATCTGTATTTTTTCAGAAATATGGTTTCTTTTTTCTGATCGGCATTTTCATTTTCACCAATGTGAAGTTCCTGTATTAATTCTTCGATATTGGCCGATGGATCAATCTTTTGCAGGATTACTTTTGCTTCATCGATTCGTGATTTTGAAAGTAACCATCTCGGACTTTCCGGAATTGTAAAAACAATTGCAGTATAGAAAAAAGCCGGAAAAGCCATAATACCAATCATCCAGCGCCAGGCATTTTCGCCAGCATCTTTTAGTAAATAATTGGAAAGGAAAGCCATTAAAATTCCTAATACAATATTGAATTGATATAACGATACCAATCTACCGCGGTCGTTTGCAGGAGCAATTTCTGAAACATACGCTGGAGCCGCAATTGTAGAAGCTCCGATTCCTAATCCGCCCAGAAAACGAAAAAAGGCAAACGTGTACGGATCATTCGCAAAAGCAGAACCTACAGCCGAAATCAAAAACAAAAAACCAATCGAGATCAGTGTTTTTTTTCTGCCTAATTTGTTGGTCGGAATTCCACCAAAAATCGCTCCTGCAACTGTTCCCCAAAGTGCCATCGCCATGACTACACTTCCGTGAAAAACATCTGATGTGTGCCATAATTCCTGTAGTTTCTTATCGGCACCTGAAATCACTACAGTATCAAAACCAAATAAAAAACCTGCCAACGCTGCGGTTATTGACCACAATACTATTTTATTCATAATAAGTTTATTTTTAAACTGTTGGTTATAATTAGTTTATATAATTAGATGCTAATAAAAAATCCGTCTTAATCCGCGTCTTCGTGATAACGAATCCGTGTAATCCACGTTATAATAGCTAATTTTAAATTATTCCCAACGTGTTATTTTTTAAATTTCTTCTAAGACTGCTGCCCAGCCGCCATTTTTTACCATTTTAATTTTTACGACATCGGCATTGTTTACTTCAGTCGTTTTTCTTCTGTAATCCATAGCCTGATATCCTGCGTTTATGCCATCTTCAAATGATGTCAATTTGTATTTTTTTGCTGTAAGGAAATCTAATTTTATGTCGAAAGAACGCTCTTTTTCTGCGCCATTTGTAATTCCTCCAATAAACCATTTATTGCCTTTTCTTTTGGCAACAATGGCATATTGACCTGCTTTGGCTTCTAATGCTTTGGTCTCGTCCCAGGTTGTTGGAACAGAAGTTATAAATTCGGTACATTCTTTTTCACGATAATAATTTGTCGGATTATCAGCGAGCATTTGCAATCCGCTTTCAAAAACTACAAATAAAGCGAGTTGGTACGCTCTTGTTCCGATACTGGCAGAATTTGGTCTTTCTGATCGGTACACTTCCGGCTGCATGCTAATCATGGCGCCAGGCGTATAATCCATCGGACCGACGGCGTTGCGCATAAACGGAAGATATAAACTGTTGTCTGGTCTGCAGCCGTCCATTTGTTCCATTCCTCTTACACCTTCGTACGAAATTAGATTTGGGTATTTATATTCTAAACCTGCGGGCTTAAACGCTCCGTGAAAATCTACAAAAATCTGATGCTGAGCGGCTTCTTTTACTACTTTTTCATAATAATTCACCATCACCTGATCGCTGCGATCCATAAAGTCAATTTTTACACCAGCAATTCCCCAATCTTTAAAGGTTTTAAAAAGTGTCATATTTTTATCAACTGTAAGCCATGTTAGCCACAATACAATTCCGACATTTTTTTCTTTTCCGTATCGAATGAGTTCATGAACATCGACATTTGGATTTGGCGAATACGGATCTGTTGTTGAATTCGCCCAGCCTTCATCCATAATAATATATTTGATTCCGAATTTTGAGGCAAAATCAATATAATATTTATAGGTATTAAGATTATAGCCCGATACAAAATTCACATCCGGTCCGTAAGGCGTTGCACCGTTCCACCATTCCCAGCTGGCTTGTCCAGGTTTGACCCACGAAACATCTTTGATTACGCTTTTAGGAGCGAGTTTCAAAGTCATCGTGTTCTCTATAAGCTGTTTGTCATTTTTAGTAATGACAAAATAGCGCCACGGAAAACTTCTTGTTCCGTTGGTTTTTGCAATATAATCTGCTTCTTTCAGAATTTTCAGGCTTCGGTCTCCGTCTGGGCCAAAATCTAAAGGCACTTTTGGAAAAGTCGCTGAAACTCCATTTTCTTTTCCTTTTAAAAACAAACAAGGATAATCGGTAAGGTCCGATTCGCTTATCAGTATTTTGTACTGTTTTTTGGAATCGACTAAAACCGGAAGTGTTGCGATTTTATCAGACGGTTTCCAATCTTTTACTGATGTTTGAGAATAGGCATCTTCATAAGAGGTTTTAAAGTGTTCCGGCTGCTGTAAATGAAGTAGATAATCCTGAGGGAAATTAACCGAAAAATCTTCATTTAAAACCTCTATTTCTCCTTTTTTGGCCGTTATAAAACGATACGCGATTCCTTCATCAAAAGCACGAAATTCTAC
>SEBM01000185.1 GCA_004296145.1 Flavobacterium sp. | reverse complement strand
AATTGTAAATAAAAATGTAAACTTTGTAAATAAAATAGTGACACTATGCATCTTAGTCAAAATCTCATATCAGGAAAACGTAAATATCTGTTTATATTGATATCGATCTCGTTTATCACTATAATCTGCGCGGCTTTCAGTACGGAAGATAGTAACGACTTTGACTTTTCCAGAAGAGAAATTTTACTTAGAAGAATTGGGCATGAATTACTTTTACAATCGGGCGATAATACATCCAGAGTACTCCCGGTAAAAAAGATTTCAGAAAATGAATACCAGATCAGGTTTGAGAATGATTTTAGCTTTCAACCGGACTCGCTTGTAAACATTACAAGTCGATTATTAGCCAGAGACAAGATCACAAGTAATTATATTGTTAATGTTTTGAACTGTACAAATTCTAGTGTTGCTTATGGATACGCTATATCCAAAAATAAAAAAGATGATATTGTAACCTGTTTAGGAAGAAGGCAACCCAAAGCCTGTTACATGATTAATATTAAATTTGAACCAACGCAAATAAATACAGCAAAGAATGTATATGTTTTGGGCAGTCTGTCATTTTTAGCATTTGCAGGTTTTATTTTTTTGAAATCTGTTAAGCCACGAAAAACATTACCTGAAAATCAATCTAAAGATGTCTATACTTTGGGATCGGTGTTATTCGATGCAAAGAGCAGAAAGCTTATCATAAATGAAAATACAATAGACCTCACCACAACGGAAACCCGCGTATTGCTCATTTTTGCTTCGTCTCCTAATGCAATAATAGAGCGAAGCCGCCTGCAAAAAGAAATATGGGAAGATGATGGCGTTATTGTAGGCCGTAGTCTGGATATGTTTATATCTAAGCTTAGAAAGAAACTGGAATCTGATTCAAATATCAACATTGTAGTTGTACGCAGCAAAGGGTATAAGCTTGAAATTAATTAGCTGAAAACTAACAACTATTCAGCTTTCTTATCATTCAATATTTTATTTTTTATTTAAATTCCCCTTCAAATACTGTAACAGCTTCTCCATAAATAAACACTTTATCTTCAATTAGTTCAGTGGTCATAATTCCTGTTCTTAGAGAAGATTGAAAAGCTTTAAATTTATTTTTATTAAGTTTCGCTGACCAATATTTGGTCAAAAATGTTTGAATCCCGCCCGTTACCGGATCTTCATTAGTACCTGCCCAAGGCCAAAAATAACGGTAATGAAAATCGTGTTCCGGATTATTTGATTTTGCAGTGACCAAAACTCCGTTGATTCCTGAATAAGATTTTACCAAAGCTGCAAAATCAGGTTTTAAATTAGCCAATATATCAGAGTCATTGATTTCAATCAAAATAATTTTTCTGTCCGGACTAAATCTCGTTTCTACAGTTTTATCAATTCCGATGGCATCAAGGACAGGTTTTGGAACCTCTATTGCAACAGTATCATAAACAGGAAATTGCATTACTATTTGATGAGCTGCTTTTTCAATTTTCAACTCCACATTATCGCAGTTTATAAAAGTGATATTTTGTAACGTTGTTGTATCAAAAACTATTTTTGAAGAAGCAAGAGTGGCATGTCCGCACAAAGAGATTTCTGTTTTTGGTGTAAAAAACTTTATGCTATAGGTATTATCAACTATGTTTTTTATAAATGCAGTTTCTGAAAAGCCAATTTCGGTAGCAATATTTTGCATGGTATTGGTATCTAAATCGCTTTCGACAATACAAACGGCAGCCGGATTTCCTTTGAATTTTTCATTTGTGAAAGAATCAACGAAGTATGTTTTCATTTTAATAATTTTAAAAGTTTTTTTTAATTTAAAGGTCTTTTATTCCATTTATTGCTTAAATATTTCCTTATTGGAATATCGTAGAGAACCATTACTAAATAAGCAAACCCAACCAGGAAAATTACCGCAGAAGTAACAATTAAAGCAAGTTGCGTTGTATCTGGTTTATGACTGATATAATAATTACCAAACATCCATAAAACGGCGTAATGCGTCATATACAAAGGGTAGGAGATTTGACCCGAAAATATGCATACCTTCTTTAAGTTAGGTTTTAATACCGTTCCGGCGCCCAAAGAAATTAGCAACGGAAAGTAAATTAAAACAACCAAAGGTTCTGATAACCAATTCCATTTTGAAAAGGGCATTATAAAGGCTAAAAGCAATAAAATTGAAAGTCCAAAAAAGCCTAAATTGTTTTTGATAATCCAGTTAGAGCGATAAATAAGCAATCCTGCTAAAAAAGAATAGGAAATCCTGGCGCATCCGTCCCAGAAAGTCGGGCCGCTCCAGCCTCCTAATAAATTTCCTGAATTGTAAGCGACATAACAAATTGCCACTCCGGAAAAGATTGTCAATAATAACAGCAAACCACGTTTTACTCTATACAATAAAAAGGCATAAACAATATTAGCCATATATTCCCAAAACAGCGACCATGCCGGCGCATTGAAACTGAATAAGTTAAAACCGCGATCGGCAATCACTGGCAACGGAATAAGAAATAAGGAACAGATAAAGGTCAGAATAATTTTTCCAACGCTGTATAATTGCAGATTTCCACCAAACGGATCGAACAAAAAGGCCAGTAAACCAAGTACAGATCCTGCAACAACCAACGGATGCAACCTGATAATTCTGGATATAAAAAACTTGCGGAGTCCCATTTTTGCTATACGATCATCATAAGCATAACCAATTACAAAACCGGAGAGACAGAAAAAGAAATCAACAGCCAGAAAACCATGTCCGATAAAATTTTCACCCGGATCAGTAAAAACCCATTCCATAAAATGGAAAATGACAACGGCTAAAGCTGCAATACCTCTTAATCCGTCGAGAATTTCGAAATGTTGTTTAGTCTGGAGATTTGCCGGAGAAGAAATACTTGTATTCATTTAATTGAATCCTTTCGGATATTTGAAAGTGCGATAACGCTTATTGCTATTGCCTGCAAATTATACAAATTAATGATGAAATCAAAAACCGGATTATAAATATTTTCTTGCTATTCCTATTATTAAGTATGTTTTTAAGTCGGAACAAAAGCCTTAATAATAAAAAAAAGCAGTAAATTAGTTATTGCAAACAAATGTAAATAAACGCTTTATGAAATATATAATCCTATTACTTGTAATGCCATTTATCATTTCCTGTGAGAAAAAAATTGAGAAAGATAAAAAGGTAAGAGAACAGCAAAAAATCGTTCGGGAGATTAAAAAAGAAGATCTCAACTTTTCTCTTAATGCAAAACCCGAATATTTTTCGGCCAGAACAATCAATGGCAAATTATTTAATTCGGCAGATTATAAAGGTAAAACTATTGTGATTTTTATTTATGATAAGTCTTATTTGGTAAAAAGCGGCACTTATGATATGAGCGAAGAATTTAACGGAATTTATAACACTTATAAAGACAAGGCCAAATTTATTGGTATTATAGAAGGTTTCAATGACAGCAAAGCTGAATTTGACAAAAACCTGAAAAATTCAAAAATAGCATTTGATCAGATTGATAATACTATTTCTGAAAATACAGAAGATAAACTACACTATAATTTATCGTGCAGTCCTGCCAAAGTAATAATTGATAAAACAGGAAAAGTCATTTTGTCTACCTGTGGAGGCAAAAATGATACAGAATTGGTCGATAAATTAAAAAATCTGGAGGAATAATAATTATTCCTCCACTAACTCAATATCCATCGTTTTAATCAAACCATTCTGAAACGTGTAAACATGCTTTACCAATCCGTCAAACATCAAATTACCCAATAAGTCTTTTACAACCTGATGCACCGTAACTTCCAGACTTCCGTTTTCTCTTGCATTAAAACCAATTGGCTCAACTTTAGGATTTATTTCTGTCCATTGTCTTGTCCAGTATTTTTTAATTTCATCGTGTCCAACAATATAGCCGCCTTCCCAGGCTTTTGACCATTGTACATCGGGCTGCATTGTTGCTAATGCATTATCAATATTTCGTTCGTTAAAAGCATTGTATGCTTTGCGAATTACTTCTTCAAATTGGTTTTCTGATTCTGCCATTTTATAATTAAATCTTTAATTGATTTCTGTGTTAAGCTAATATAATAATAAAAATAGTACTTTAGTCCGACAATACTTTCTCAAAAAATAAAAAATATGTCAATTACAACAGAATCAGAATTAATCGGAATGCAAAAGGCGAGTGAAGCGGTTGCTTTTGCTTTAAAAGAAATGAGAAATTTTGCAAAACCCGGCATGACAACCAAAGAATTAGACAATTATGGCGGAAAAATTCTTAACGATCTAGGAGCAAAATCTGCGCCTTATGAAACGTACGGTTTTCCGGGTTGGACTTGCATAAGTGTCAATAATGAATTTTGCCACGGAATTCCTTCTGATAAAAGAATAATTGCTGAAGGCGACCTGATTAACATTGATGTTTCTGCAGAATTAAATGGATTTTGGTCAGATAACGGCGGATCTTTTGTTATTGGAGAAGATGTAAACCAGCACCAAAAACTTATTGAAGCTTCTAAGGAAATTTTGCAAAAAGCGATTTACAACATCAAAGGCGGCGTTCGTATTTCTGATATTGGATATATAATGGAAACGGAAGCTAAAAAAAGAGGCTTTAAGGTAATTAAAAACCTGACTGGCCACGGAATAGGAAGAAGTCTGCACGAAGCACCACATGAAATAGCCAATTACAGAGATAAATTTAACCTTACGAGATTTAAGAAAAATTCTGTGGTTGCGATTGAAACTTTTATTGCAACAGCTTCAACGTATGCAGAAACATTACAGGATGGCTGGACAATGGTTGGAAATAAAGGCGGTTTTATGGCGCAACATGAACATACTATTGTGGTTACTGATGGCAAGCCAATTATATTGACTGAAATGAATGAAATTTGGAATTAGTAAGGGATTTAAGCTTTTAGATTAATCTTACTACAGAATATAAATAAAAAATTTCAAAATGTATTTAACCTGGTGATTAACCAAAGTTGTGTCATTTCGACGTTAGGAGAAATCACATAAAGCTTTTAAAATATTGTGGTTACGAGTGTGATTTCTCCTAACGTCGAAATGACAATATTGGGCTATTTAAGATTTCAGAATAAAAAAACAATAAATAATTTAAGACAAATAATGTTCAAAAATTGGTTCTATACAGCAATCTGTTTCCTATTTTGTACAATTCATCAAATTGCGGCACAGAAAAAAGACTATCGCGATACTCAGGTAGACAGTCTTACTTTTGTAAACAACAGAAAATCATTAAATAGTTTAAATACCGATAAGTTTGAGAAGAAAGTATTTGGTACTATTCCGTATAGATTTCTGATACCTAAGGACAATAAAAAAGAACAAAAATATCCTTTGGTAATTACATTTCAAAATTCAACACGAATTGGGAATGACAATATGAATCAACTCGAACCGCTTGCCAGAATTTGGTTGCGCGAGGAGATTTATGACAAATTTCAATGTTATGTCGTAGCACCACAATTTAATAAGCGTTCTTCTGATTATAAAGAAAATAAGGACGGAATATTAACTTCTGTACCTTCAGATGATGTTTTTTCGTTATTGAAACTTATTGATGATCTTGAAAAAGAATATCCAAACATCGATAAAAACAGAATTTATCTGATTGGTTATTCAATGGGTGCTTCTACGGCGCAAAATCTTTTAAATTTTAAACCAAACGCATTTGCAGCGATGATTTCGATTGCTGCCGTTCCGGATTTTTCAAACCTTAAAAAACTAAATCAAAAAGATATCTGGCTGATTCACGGAGAAAAAGATGATGAAAATCCATACATCGGAAGTGTGTCTTTATACAACAAACTCAATAACGACAAAAACCTCACTTTTACCACATTTACAAATCTTAACCATAATAATATTGTAATTCCATTTTTAATAACCGACGAACTTCCACAATGGCTATTTTCAAAAAGAAAATAATAGATATTATGAAAAGGCAATAATCAGATGCAAAAAAAGACCAAAATATATACTCACACGCAGGATAGTTCAGCTATTGGTGGCATTGATCTTTTAAAATTTCCGCTCAAAGATCCGCATGAATTGCCGGTAGAATTTGAGCAATCAGAAAGTCCGTTTGAAACCCATCGTGATGAGTATTATATTTTTGCCTTGCTTACAAAAGGCTATGTAGATTTTGTTTGCGATATGGAAGATATTGCTTTGACCAGAATGTCTTTAATGGTTCTTAAACCGTATCAGGTGCATTCAGCAAGGAAATTTGATCCTAAATCTGAAGGTTATTTTATTACTGTAAATCCGTTTTTGATTCCGAATTTATGCAATGAGGTTTTTCAAAGTTTACAGGCATCCGAACAAGTGCTGAAAATTTCAAACACAAAACATAAAGAAATACTAGATACCGTTGCTATTTTGTATCAGACTTTCAATCAGCAATTGCCCAATAAACAGCAAATAATCAACGGACTTTTTATGTCTTTTGTTTACCGGATTTCTAATCTTTTTGCTGATTCTGAAAAGAAAGTAAACCGTAAATTAAATCAATCGCAGTTAATCACATCAAAATTTCAGAGAATGATTACTTCTAATTCTATGCTGGAATCTGCTTCTTATTTTGCTGAAAAATTGAACATTACAACATCTCACTTAAATGATTGCGTAAAAGAAACAACAGGGAATTCGGTAACGTACTGGCTTCAGAATAAAATGATGACCGAGGCCAAACGTCAGCTTTATTATACAGATAATGACGTTAAGGAAATTTCATTTGATCTGGGTTTTGAAGATCATACTTATTTCTCCAGATTATTCAAAAAGATTTCGGGAGAAACACCACTTTCCTTTCGAAATAAATTCCGTGAATAGTCCAATTATTACCTTTTTCATTCTATTCTAAAACAAACTTCATCCCGTTCCTTTGCAGCATAAATTTTATAATTATGCCAAACGCACCAAAATGGGTATTAGATGTTGTTGAAAAAATATTTATACCAAAATTACCTTTGATGAAAGTTACAGAAACCGAACTTTTATCACCTTCTGTAAAAAGAATTCGTTTTAACGGAGATTTTAAATCACTTAATTTTCAACCTAGTTCTTACATGGATATCCGCGTGAGTGATACAGAAGTACGACGTTATTCTGCTGCTTTTTCGGATACAAAAAACGGAATTATGGATTTTATTGTTCACTTGCACGGAACGCATCCCGGAAGCGAATACATGAGACAATTAAATGTTGGTGACAAAATAAGTCCCAGTATTTTAAAAACGCACAAATGTTATAATGAATCGGCTAAAAAATATGTTGTTTTTGGCGATGAAACTTCATTAGCACTTGCGTGTTCAGTGTTTTCTGTTTTCAAAAAAAATAAGGATCAGTTTCAGTTTTATTTTGAATTAGATGAAGAAAACAAAAATGTTCCTGAATTATTAAAGCTTGAAAATTGTACAGTATTCCCAAAAGACGGCTCGTTCAGAAATGAAAAATGGATTCAGGATTTACCGGTATTTCAAACAGAAGAATGGAAAAACGCCAACTTTATCCTGACCGGAAATGCAAAATCTGTTCAGACTTTCCGAAAAGTCTTGAAAAACAATACTTCAGCAAAAATAATATCCCACGGTTACTGGC